>JAHZBJ010000101.1 GCA_019423445.1 Oscillospiraceae bacterium | reverse complement strand
AGGCGTTGGAATGGAGGGCCAGGTGCAGGTCATAGTTCCCTTGATTGGATTCCTGGATGGCATCCCGGGCGGTGCCCTGGGGGGAATTCCGGGTCCAGGTAATGCCGCTGGAGCGGAGCCAGGGCTCCATTTCGTCGGCAAGAAGATTCATATAGTATTCCTCGTTGCCCCCAATGATGTAGGGGTTGAATTCCTGCGTAGAGGGACTGAGGTAGATGTTGGGCATGGGAAAGCCTCCTTTCGGCTGCTTCATCCTATGCGCAGGAGTTTTTTTGCGTCCCCGGGGGCAGCTCCCCCAGGTTGACCGGCCCCGAACAGGGATAAAAGCCCGGGTGGGGCTTTTCAGGCAGCTCTATTCCACCGGAGGGATGCCTGTGGAAAAGAAGGACAGAGGGGCAAGGAGGCGTCCTGCTCTCCGGGGCCCAGACTGGCAGACTTGCTTTTTTGAGGAAAAGGTGTAAAATAAAATGTGTACAATTTATCTTTAAAGTTGGTGTAACATTGTGGACAGTTTGGTGAATTGGCTTTTTGATGGAAGGAGAATCCTGGGAAAAGACGAGGCCCTGGGGGAGATTCCCCAGGCCCGGGAGATCCTGAAAAGCACCATTACAGTGGCTTGGCCCTCCATCCTGGAATCCTTCCTGGTGGCCCTGGTAGGGGTTGTGGATACCATTATGGTGGGAACCGTGGGCACCGAGGCAATTGCGGCGGTGGGTCTTTGCACCCAGCCTAAATTTATCGCTTTGGCTCTGTTTGTCTCCATGAATGTGGCGGTTTCCGCCATTGTGGCCCGGCGACGGGGGCAGGGAGACCGGGAAAGCGCTAACGCGGTAATGCGCCAGGCCCTGGTGGTGACCCTGATCCTGGTGGCAGTAGTCAGCGCTTTGACGGTGATCTTTGCGCCTCAGATTCTGAAGGTGGCAGGGAGCAACGCCGATACCCATGACCAGGCGGTGACCTATTACCGTATCATTATGGGAGGACTGGTGTTCAACGTCGTCTCTCTGGTGATCAATGCCGCTCAGCGCGGGGTGGGAAATACCAAAATCGCTATGCGCACCAACATGGTTTCCAACGGCGTCAATATCTGCTTCAACTATCTTCTGATTGGAGGACACTTTGGATTTCCCCGGCTGGAGGTGGCCGGTGCGGCCATTGCCACCGTGATCGGCACCGTTTTCGCCATGGGGATGTCCCTTTATTCTGTCTCCAAACCGGAGGGCTATCTCCATCTGAGCTTCAAAAACTTCTTCCGCTTTGAGGGGCGAACCCTGGCTTCCATTTGGAATGTGGGATCCAGCACCCTGGTGGAGCAGATCTTCCTCCGGGTGGGATTTCTGGCCTTTGCAGCCATTGTGGCCCGGCTGGGGACCATCCCCTTCGCCGCCCATCAGATCGGTATGAACATCATATCCATCTCCTTCTCCCTGGGAGATGGTCTTTCGGTAGCCGCGGTGGCCCTGGTGGGCCAGAGCCTGGGCCGGGAGCGCCCGGACATGGCGCGGATCTACGGTGGAGCCTGTCAGCGGATCGGGATCTTCTTTTCCGTCATCGTATGTATCGTCTTTGTTACCCAGGGGAGACTGCTTTTCTCCCTCTTTGACAAAACCGAGGCAGTGCTGGAAGAAGGAGTCATCATTATGCGGTTTGCCGCGGCGGTGGTCTTTTTCCAGATCTCCCAGGTGGTCTTTTCCGGATGTCTCCGGGGAGCTGGCGATGTGCGGTATATGGCGGCGGTGAGCCTTCTCAGCGCCACAATTGCCCGGCCTACTTTGGGATGGCTTTTCTGCTACGGCCTGGGCTTCGGCCTCACCGGCGCCTGGATCGGTCTTACCATTGACCAGTTCCTCCGGCTGTTTTTTACCACCATCCGGTTTATCAGCGGAAAGTGGACCAGAATCCGGATATAACCGTGGGTGCTTTTTTCTCATTGAGGAGGAGAATTTTCGCGGGGAGGCCATAAGGGCTTTTCAGCCGGGGCAGACTGATGGTATAATAGCTGGGAAACGGCGGTTGTGTCAGAGAATCCCCGGCACTCCTTTTGGAAGCTCTCGCCCCAGGGGAACGGCTCACAGTGGGGCGCTTTGCATCTTCCGCCCAATTCCCTCAGAAAGGAGAAACCTCTATGAACAACGATTACGTCATTATCACCGATTCCTCCAGCGATCTGCCGCCGGAGCTTGCCCAGGAGCTGGAGCTTATTATTCTGCCCCTAACTGTCACCCTGGAGGGGAAGGAATACGCCAACTACCTGGATGGCAGGGAGATCGGATTCAAGGATTTTTATGACCGGGTCCGGAGCGGGGCTGTGGCCACCACCTCCGCTGCAAACGTGGAGTCTTTCCTGGGAGCCATGGAGCCTAGTCTGGCCCAGGGAAAGGATGTCCTCTGCCTGGCGTTTTCCTCTGGCCTCAGCAGTACCTATCAGGCATCTGTTCTGGCGGTCCGGGAGCTGGAAGAGAAATATCCCCAGCGGAAGATTTATACCGTGGATACCCTCTGCGCCTCCATGGGCCAGGGGCTTCTGGTCTACCTCGCCGCCCAGAAAAAGGCGGAGGGAGCCACCATTGAGGAGGTCCGGGACTGGGTGGAACAGGAAAAGTACCACCTTTGCCACTGGTTCACTGTAGATGATCTGATGTTCCTGAAACGGGGAGGACGGATCAACGCCGCCACCGCCCTGGTGGGTACCGCTCTGGGCATCAAACCGGTGCTCCATGTGGACGACGAGGGGCACCTCATCAATATGAGCAAGGCCCGGGGGCGCCAGGCCTCCCTGTCCGCCCTGGTGGATAAGATGGCGGAACTGGCGGTAAATCCCAAGGAGCAGACGGTATTCATCAGCCATGGAGACTGTCTGGGGGACGCCCGCACGGTAGAGAAGATGGTAAAACAGCGCTTCGGCGTCAAGAAAGTGGTTATCAGTTATGTGGGACCTGTCATCGGAGCCCATTCCGGCCCCGGTACCCTGGCCCTGTTCTTCCTGGGGAAGCACCGTTAAGAGCTGCCCTGGATCCGTTTCCTGGCCCGCTCCAGAGAGAGTCCTCTCTGGAGCGGGTTTTTTTGTCCGGCAGGGCAGCCCAATATGGCGGCCCCTGCAAGAAAAAGGTCACGGAAGTACAAGCAGGCGGTTCAGGCAATTTTTTGGAGACGCAAAAAACCCCGGCCAATGCCGGGTTCAGGGTGTTGAAATGATCAGGGATCGGGAATATATTCTGCGATATCTTCCAAGCGGCAGTCCAGGATGGCGCAAAGGCGGTTCAGGGTCTTGACGGTGACGTTTTTGTTTTTCCGGAGGTCCTGGATGGTGTGGCTGTCGATGCCGTACTGGTCCCGAAGGGCATAGCTGGAGATGTTTTTTGCCTTCATAGTCTCCCAAAGACGGTTAAAAACAATCATCCAAACTCCTCCCTTCCTCTTGCATAATGTTATTATGCGGAGTATAAGGAAAGAAAATGTAGTGTATATATTCACTATAAATGGGAAGGGAGTTTTTGGATTGGGAAAATAACCCTTGTATTGACTGCAGGAAGGGCCGTTGTATCCGTTCCAAAGTTTCCGTGTCCTGCAACAGGAAAAGGAGGTGTTGCTGCGGCGGCTCCATCCGGGAGAGATATTCTGACAAGCCGCATATGAAAATCACCCTGGAGGGAAGCCTCGCCAGGGTGATTTTTTGTCTTTGAAATATATATTGACACACAATATTATACGAGATATAATATTGCCAAGAAAACAATATTGCAGGAAGGAGGGGGACCATGACGATCACCCCCAGCGCCTCTCTGATGGAGGCCGTGGTGCTTTCGGTGGTGGCCCGGGATGGAACCTATGGCTACAAGATCACCCAGGATATCCGGGCGGTAATGGAAATTTCCGAATCCACACTGTACCCGGTTCTCCGAAGACTCCAAAAGGACGGCTGCCTGGATGTTTACGACCAGGAGTATGCAGGGAGAAACCGCCGTTATTACCGTATCACCCCCCGGGGCCGGCAGCAGCTGGCCCAGACCCTGGAGGAATGGGAACACTACAAGACCAGGTTGGACCAGGTCTTTTACGATGGAGGAACGACCAAATGACAAAGCAGGAATTCATGTACCGGTTGGCGCAGCAGCTGATCTCCCTGCCGCCGGAGGAGCGTGTCTGCGCCTTGACCTTTTACGACGAATACTTTGCCGATGCCGGGGAGGAAAATGTGGAGCAGGTGATCCGGGAGCTGGGGAGCCCCGAGGAGGTGGCCCGGACCATCAAAGAGGACTTTGCCCAGCGCAATCCCGGCTACGATCCGGGCTCCCCGCAGCAGCCCTACCGGCCCGGTCCCCAGTATCAGCCGGGGCGGGGCCGCCAGACCTACACCACCAATCCAGGGGAACCCCGGCCCCAGAGCCAGGGAGAGGAGCGGACGGTGTACAAAAAGGGAATGTCTGCTGGAGGGATCATCCTCATTGTGGTGCTGCTTCTGGTGGGGAGTCCCATCTGGCTGACCCTGCTGGGCCTTGTCATCGCCCTGGTGGTTGGGTTGATAGGGGTTATTCTGGCTGTTGCTCTGAGCATTGGAGGAATGGTGGTGGGACTCCTGGCGGGAGGGGTCGGCTGTCTGTGGGGCGCCGCCACCGCTGCTGTGCTGACGCCGGGGCTTCGGCTGCTGGGAATCGGCGGCGGGCTGCTGCTTGTGGGGGTGGGCCTTTTGGGCCTGACCTTCTGTGTCTGGCTGGCTGCCCGCGTTCTGCCGGCGCTGTTCCGGGGCTTTGTGGAGCTTTGCCGCAAGCCATTCCACCGGAAAGGAGGAGCTCAGTGAAATGAAGCTGTTCTATAAGATCACCTGTGCCGCCGCTGCGGTGTGCATCGGCCTGGGACTTATCTTGGCGGCAATGGGTTTCTTTATGGGAGGTACCATCCGTGGTCTCTTCCAGGCTGGAGAAGCAGGATTTCATTTCCACTGGGGGAAGCCCTCCTGGTGGGGAGAAGAAACGATTTGGGAGAGCTATGAGGGGATCCGGAAGCTGGATTTCGATCTGGGCTGCGCCGAAATTACCATCCGGACAGGGGACGGTTTTTCCCTGGAAGCGGAAGGAGTGAACAGCTCCAAATTCCAGAGCCGCCAGGATGGCGATACCTGGAAGATCCAGTGCCCTGATTGGGGGGAGGGGGGATTTTCCCTCACTGAGAGATGGGAGAGAGAAGCCCCCAGGATTTCCATAACAGTGCCCCAGGACTTTGTGGCTCAGGAGCTGGAGCTGGGAGTGGGGATGGGTACCCTGGATGCTCAGGGCCTGAAGGCCCAGGAGTCAGAGATTACCGTGGGAATGGGCGAGATGATCCTCTCGGATTTCCGCTCCGGCGACTGCGAAATGGATGTGGGAATGGGAACGCTGGAACTGGCCGGGGACATCCGGGGAAAAAGCAGTATCCACTGCGGTATGGGTTCCGCCAGACTGGACCTGGAGGGGAAACCCGGTGATTACGACTACACCGCCAGAGCGGGGATCGGAACGGTGGAGGTGGATGGCCAGCGGACAGGCGGTCTGGGGGGAGATATCTCCAAGGACACAGGGGCCCCCAACCGTTTTCAAATTGACTGCGGCATGGGAGAAGTGGTTCTTCGATTTCAATAAAGGAGGGGAATGACTTGGAGCCGAAAAAGATGTACCGGGTCCGGGAGGGCCGTAAGATCTGCGGCGTCTGCCAGGGAGTGGCAGAGTATCTGAACCTGGATGTAACCCTGGTGCGGGCGCTGTGGGTGGTGGCGGCCCTTTGCGGATCCATAGGTTTTTGGGCCTATCTCATCTTCGCCATCGCCCTCCCCGATAAACCCCAGGAGAGGGGCGACGGACGGTGAAAGGGTTTTTGGCAGTGCTGGTTTCCCTGCTCCTTTTGGCAGGATGTGCCGGCCAGATGGAGGACAGCTCCGGGGGAAAGAAGATCCGGGTCCAGGTTCTGAATCCTGGGGACGGCGTCCTTTTGGGGGAGCTGGATGAAGAAACAACAGAGGATCTTTTCCTTGGGCTGACAGACTGGGAAGAGACAGAACCCCAGTCCCAGGGTCAGGAAGAGTATGAACTGGTGTTTCTCCAGGAGAAGACCCTTCTTTTGGGGGAGGACCCGGAGGGAGAACGGGAGTATGAGGAGATCGCCCGGCTGACCTTCTACCGGAATTCCGATGCCGTTCAGTGGGTGATCTCCTCCCAGGCGGTAAAGAACCTGCCTTTGCCGGAAGAGGGACTTTCCATGGGGTGGAGAAAAGCGCCCCGGGAGATTTTGGATAACATTCGGGAGCTCCTGGAACAACCTGGAACAATGCCCCTTTCCACGAAGAGTATGGAAAATTGACGTAAAAACGCCCCCGGCAGCCGTTCAGGCTGCCGGGGGCGTTGGTTTGCTCAAAGTTTTCAAAGGAGGGGGGAAAGGAGATTCCAGCTCCGTTGTGTGCAGCCCAGCTCCAGATAATGTTCCTGGTAATAGCTATGAGCGGCGCGGAGAAGATTGGTGTAGTCGCTGGAGGTGACTTTGACCCCGGCGGCTTCGATTTGGGCCAGCAGCTCATTTTGGGCGGCCTTGCGGCTGTCCAGAGCGGGCTGGGGCACATAAGCGGCTGCCGCTTCCAAGATCTGGGCGGTTTGGGAATCTACCATCCCGGTGCCAAGAATCAGCCACATCCCCTGGATGCGGTGGCCGGTGTTCTCCAAATGTTTTACCGATTCCGGCAAATCCTCTGGAGAGATGGCCTCCAGGGGATACTCAATGTATTTGACAGTTCGGTTATCCAGAAGGGTCAGGAGACGCTCCTGGCTTTTTTCATAGACGGTCCTTGCTCCCAAATCGCTGCCGATACCGGTGAAGAGGTCGGGAGCTCCCCGATCCTCCAGAATCCCCAGGTCGGAGTTGGAAAAGCAGATCTCGTCGTAAAAGGCGCCGCGCCCCAGGAGAACGGTAGTGCCGCTGTACCACGCGCTGATGATCTGGCCTCCCAGGGTTTCTTCCAGGCGCAGTTTTCCCCGGACAGGACCATCTTTCGCCCCCATGGCGGTGAAATAGTCCTCAGGGCTGGAAAAGAGAAGAGGCCAATCCAAAAAGGAGAGGGAGGGCTCCGCCTCAATCAGCGTTTGGGTGTCCACCAAAGCCATATGGGTGGCGCCATGGGCCAGAGCCGAAAGAGGCTCGGTGTTGGGAATGATCTCAATGGTGATGGCGCCGCCGGAAAGCTCCAGTACCGCAGCGGCAAACTGGGTCAGGGCATCCTGGGTCAGGGAATCTGCGTCCCGAGGAATATCAATGGTAAGGACTTGGGACTCCACTTCCGGGGGC
>JAHZBJ010000100.1:6432-7947 GCA_019423445.1 Oscillospiraceae bacterium | reverse complement strand
GGGAGGGATGTCCGTGAGAAACGTTGCGGCCCACGCAAAGTTGTGCCCCGCTCCCTGAGCATAGCACTTGGGATTCAGAAGGCGCTTTGGTTGGAGAACCAGCGGCCTTCCCAGCCCAGGTGATTTGTTCAGAGAGCGGGGCACATATCTGTGCTGCGCAGAATCTTTTCTCACGGACCTGAAAAGAGCGGAGCACAATTTTACGCTTCTGCGTTTCTTTTCTCACGGACTTGGTGCCGGCCCCGGCCGGCTTAGTCGTCCAGCTTGAGGACGGCCATAAAGGCCTCCTGGGGCACCTCCACGGTGCCCAGCTGCCGCATCCGTTTCTTGCCTTCCTTCTGCTTTTCCAGCAGTTTCTTCTTCCGGGTGATGTCGCCGCCGTAGCACTTGGCCAGAACGTCCTTGCGCATGGCCTTCACCGTCTCCCGGGCGATGATCTTCCCGCCGACTGCAGCCTGGATGGGCACTTCAAAGAGCTGGCGGGGGATGTTCTCCTTCAGCTTCTCGGTCATCTTCCTGGCCCGGGGGTAGGCGTTGTCGGCAAAGACGATAAAGGAAAGGGCGTCCACCATCTCCCCGTTGAGGAGGATGTCCAGCTTCACCAGACGGCTGGGACGGTAGTCCGCCAGTTCGTAGTCGAAGCTGGCGTAGCCCCGGGTCCGGGATTTCAGGGCGTCGAAGAAGTCATAGATGATCTCGTTCAGGGGAAGGTCGTAGTGGAGCTCCACCCGGTCGGTGTCCAGGTATTTGGTGTCCTTGTAGGTGCCCCGGCGGCTCTGGCACAGGTCCATAATGGCCCCGATGTACTCGGTGGGGGTGAAGATGCTGGCCTTGACGTAGGGCTCCTCCGCCCCGGCGATGACGGCGGGGTCGGGGTAGTTGGTGGGGTTGTCGATGAGCACCGTCTCCCCGCTGGTGAGGGTGAGACGGTAGACCACGCTGGGGGCGGTGGTAATCAGATCCAGGTTGTACTCCCGCTCCAGCCGCTCCTGGATGATCTCCATGTGGAGGAGACCCAGGAAGCCGCACCGGAAGCCGAAGCCCAGAGCCGCCGAGGTCTCGGGTTCAAAGGAGAGAGCGGCGTCGTTGAGCTGGAGTTTTTCCAGGGCGTCCCGGAGATCGGGGTATTTGGCGCCGTCGGCGGGGTAGATGCCGCAGAACACCATGGGGTTCACCTTCCGGTAGCCGGGAAGGGCTTCCTCTGTGGGGTTCTGGTCGTCGGTGACGGTGTCGCCCACCCGGGTATCCCGGACGGTTTTGATGGAGGCGGTAATGTACCCCACCTCCCCGGCGCAGAGCTCCTGCCCGGGCTGGAGGCTGGTGGCTCCCATGGAACCCACCTCCACCACGTCAAACCGGGCGCCGGTGGCCATAAGCCGGATGGTCATGCCGGGGCGCACGGCGCCTTCCATCACCCGGACGTAGACGATGACCCCCTTGTAGGGATCGTAGACCGAGTCAAAGATCAGGGCCTTCAGGGGCTTTTGGTCGTCCCCCTTAGGGGCAGGGATATCC
>JAHZBJ010000100.1:0-6422 GCA_019423445.1 Oscillospiraceae bacterium | reverse complement strand
CTCCAGCACCGCGTGGATGTTCACCCCGTTTTTGGCGGAAATCCGGGGGGCGTCCAGGGCGGGGATGCCGATGACGTCCTCCACCTCGTGGGCCACCCGCTCCGGGTCGGCGGCGGGGAGGTCGATTTTATTGATGACCGGCACCACTTCCAGGTTGTGGTCCACCGCCAGATAGGTGTTGGCCAGGGTCTGGGCCTCAATGCCCTGGCTGGCGTCCACCACCAGCACCGCCCCTTCGCAGGCGGCAAGGGAGCGGCTCACCTCGTAGTGGAAGTCCACATGCCCCGGGGTGTCGATGAGGTAAACCTGGTACCGCTGGCAGTTGTCAGCGTCGTAATAGAGGCGCACCGCCCGGGCCTTGATGGTGATGCCCCGCTCCCGCTCCAGATCCATGTTGTCCAGGATCTGTTCTTCCATCTCCCGCTGGGAGACCGAAGCGGTGGCCTCCAGGATGCGGTCGGCCAGGGTGGATTTGCCGTGGTCGATGTGGGCGATGATGCAGAAGTTTCGGATGTTCTCTTTGGAAAAGGACACAGGCATTTCCTCCTTGATCTGGGGTGGCGCGGGTTCTAACAATTTATTGTACCACGTCCGGCGGGAAAAGGAAATAGGCCCCCTGGGTAGAATTTCCGCCTTTCCGGGACTGGGGCTGCTTCATATCCTCCTCCCTTTTTGGATATCAATGTAAAGCGGCAGATCCCGCCCAGGCCCGGATTGACAAGGGAGGGGGCTGCCCGTATAATATGGAATAAATACTGATTCTTGCAGGAGGAACCGCAGCACTGTATGGAAGACCCTGACGGCGGCGCCCACCCTTTGGAACACACAGCAGATGGAAAGACAGGCATGGCCTGCCCGGGGAACCGGCGGCAGGCTGTGCCTTTTTGCGCGTCCAAGGCCCCAGGCCCGGCGCGCCTGACAGCAGCCATGTAACAGGCGTCCAGACGGAAGGAGAGAATTTTTTTGGACAGTATTCCCCGGCAGCTTCTTTTGCAGGCGTTTCTGATCTTTCTCAACGCTTTTTTTGCCATGACCGAGATCGCGGTGATCTCCCTGAACCCCGGAAAGCTGAAGCTGCTGGAGGAGGAGGGAGACAAGACCGCCCCCAAGCTCCGGAAGATGGTGGAGGAACCCTCGGGTTTTTTGTCCACCATCCAGATCGGCATCACCCTTGCGGGATACCTGGGGAGCGCCTTCGCCGCCGACAACTTCTCCGACCCCCTCACCCAGTGGGTCTATTACAGGCTGGGGTTCCAGGCCCTGTCCATGAAGGCCCTGGACGTCCTGGCGGTGATTGTCATTACTTTGATCCTCTCCTACTTCACCCTGGTGCTGGGGGAGCTGACCCCCAAGCGCATCGCCATGCAGAAGCCCCTGGAGGCGGCCCGGTTCGCCTGCGGGGTGGTGTCCGCCCTGGCGGTGGTGATGCGGCCGGCGGTGTGGTTCCTGTCGGCTTCCACCAACGGGATGCTCCGCCTCCTGGGGATGAAGGTGGAGGCGGAGGAGGAGCCGGTCACCGAGGAGGAGATCCGGATGATGGTGGACCTGGGGGAGGCCCGGGGCACCATTGAAAGCGAGGAAAAGGAGTGGATCAAAAACGTCTTTGAGTTTGGGGACGACGTGGTCCGGGACGTGATGACCCACGTCTCGGATATCACCGCCTTCCCCCTGGACGCCACCGACGCCGGGATCCAGCGGACCATCCGGGAGACGGGGCTCTCCCGCTACCCCGTGTACGGGGAGGACATCCACGATATCCTGGGGATCCTCAACGCCCGGGAGTTCCTTCTGGACCGGATGACCGGCAGTCCCCGGCCCCTCCGGGAGCTGCTCCGGCCGGCCTATTTCGTCCCGGATACCCTGAAGGCTACCGCTCTCCTCCAGGATATGCAGTCCCGTAAGGTCCACCTGGCCGTAGCCATCGACGAGTATGGGGAGACTGCCGGCCTGGTCACCATGGAGGACCTGGTAGAGGAGATCGTAGGGAACATCTACGACGAGTTCGACCCGGCGGAGCCCACCCAGATCCAGGAGCTGGAGCCAGGGGTCTGGCGGGTCAGCGGCAGCGCCGACATCCAGGAGGTGGCGGAGACCGTTGGGGTGGAGCTGCCGGAGGACCTGGATTTCGACACCCTGGGCGGGCTGGTGTTCAGCCGCCTCCACACCATCCCCAAGGACGGCGCCGTGATGGACGTGGAAGCCTACGGCCTCCATATCCATGTGGAGGGCATCCAGGACCGGCGGATCGTGGCTGCCACCCTTCGGAAAGCCTGAGTTTCCGTCCATGATCCGTCCATGAGAAGCGCTTATCAAAGAACCTCTCCATGCCCCGCTTCCGGAGCGGCCGGCAAGCCCTGCAGCAGGAAACAAAAAACGCCCCCGCCGGGATGATCCCGGCGGGGGCGGTTTGGTTTGGATGAAAGGAGGATCACTCCTGGACGAATTTCACGGCGGTACCGTAGGCCATGATCTCGCTGGCCCCCTGCATAATGGCGGAAGAGGCATAGCGGACGTTGATCACGGCGTCGGCCCCCAGGTGCTGGGCTTCCTCCACCATACGGCGGGTGGCAATGGCCCGGGCCTCGTCCATCATCTCGGTGTAGGCGGTCATCTCCCCGCCTACCAGGTTCTTAAAGCCGGAGAGGATGTCCTTCCCCACTTTTTTGCACTGGACGGTGCTGCCCTTGACCAGGGCCAGGGTCTCCAGTTTCTTGCCGGTGATGTAATCGGTGTTGACAATCAGCATAATGTTTCCTCCTTTTGACGGAAGATGGCGGGACGGGGCTTAGTAGGCCTTGCCCCAGATGATCATGGACTTGGCGGGCTTGCCGCAGATGGGGCAGACGTCATAGAGGTGCTCCTGCTCCTTGGGCATGCACCGGCTGGATACCCCTGCCGCCTCTTTCATTTTGGCCTCGCAGGCGGGGTCTTCGCACCACATGGTGCGGATGAAGCCGGTCTTTTCCGGGTCCTCCGCAATGGCCAGGATCTCCCCCCAGGTGGAGGCGGTGTAGGTGCGGCGCTCCCGGTTTTCCAGGGCCTTCTGGTAGAGGCCCTTCCGGACCTCCTCCAGGAGCCGGGCCACCTCGTCCTCCACCCGGTCCAGGGGGACGAAGGTCTTTTCCCGGGTATCCCGGCGCACCAGGACGCACTGGCCCTTTTCCATATCCTTGGGGCCGATCTCCACCCGGAGGGGAACCCCCTTCATCTCATACTGGGCGAACTTCCAGCCGGGGGAGTTCTCGGTGAGGTCGATCTTGGTGCGGAACCGCTGGGCCAGCCGGTCGCAGAGGGCCTGGGCGGCCTCGGGCACTCCCTCTTTGTGCTGGGCGATGGGCACCACCACCACCTGGATGGGGGCCACGGCGGGGGGCAGCACCAGGCCGGAGTTGTCCCCGTGGGTCATGATAATGGCGCCGATGAGCCGGGTGGAGACCCCCCAGCTGGTCTGGTGGGGGTACTGGAGGGTGTTGTTCCGGTCGGTGAACTTGATATCGAAGGCCCGGGCGAAGCCGTCCCCGAAGTAATGGCTGGTGCCGGACTGGAGGGACTTTCCGTCGTGCATCATGGCCTCAATGGTGTAGGTGGCCTCGGCCCCGGCGAACTTCTCCTTCTCGGTCTTGCGGCCCTTCACCACCGGGATGGCCAGGTACTCTTCGCAGAGCTGGGCGTAGATGTCCAGCATCCGCTCCGTCTCCTCAACGGCCTCCTGGGCGGTTTCGTGCATGGTGTGGCCCTCCTGCCACAGGAACTCGCTGGTGCGCAGGAAGGGGCGGGTGGTCTTTTCCCACCGCACCACGCTGCACCACTGGTTATAGAGTTTGGGAAGGTCCCGGTAGGAATTGATGATATGGGCGTAATGCTCGCAGAAAAGGGTCTCCGAGGTGGGCCGGACGCAGAGACGCTCCGCCAGTTTTTCTCCGCCTCCCTGGGTCACCCAGGCCACCTCCGGGGCGAAGCCTTCCACGTGGTCCTTCTCCTTCTGGAGGAGGCTCTCCGGGATGAAGATGGGCATGTAGACGTTCTCATGGCCGGTGGCCTTGAACATCCCGTCCAGGATGTTCCGGATGTTCTCCCAGATGGCGTAGCCGTAGGGGCGGAAGATGGTGCAGCCCTTGACGCTGCTGTAATCAATGAGCTCCGCCTTTTTCACCACGTCGGTGTACCATTTGGCAAAGTCCACCTCCATGGAGGTGATATCCTCTACCAGCTTCTTTTCCTGTGCCATAGCTTTCTTCTCCATTCCTCCGCCGGGCCTTCCGGCAGAATTTTAGATTCCCGGGCCGGGGGCTCCGGGGCGGGTCCTCCCCATCCGACGGGAAGGGATCCCGTTCCAGGCCATTCCAGCCGCTGTACTAACCATTATAGAGGTTTTTGGCCGTTTGGCAAGCCCAAAAGCCCCTCTCCTGGGAAAAATCCCCTGGGTCCTGAGAAAAAACAAAGGCTCCTTCCCCGCCGGGCCGGGACCCGGGGGAAGAAGCCTTGGGGAACGCCGGAAGGCGTCCGCTCAGGAGCGGTCCTCCAGATACTTCACAATATCCCCTACGGTGCGGACGTTCTCGATGTCCTCGTCGGGGATCTCCATATCAAATTCGTCCTCCAGGGTCATTACCAGGTCCACGACGTCCAGGGAATCGGCCCCCAGATCGTCCACCAGGTGGGTGTTCATGGTGATGGTGTCCTCTTCTACATCCAGCTGTTCGGCCAAAATCGCCGCAACCTTTTCAAAAATCATACAACAAACTCTCCTTTTTCGGTGGTGGTCTCTTAAACACGATTACGATAGCATGTTTTTCCTCTGTTGGCAAGTGGTTTTTCGCAAAATCTTGGGTGGTTTACAAAAGATTTAATTTTCATTCCCAAAAAAGTATTTTTTCCCCGGCAGCGCAATAAAACCGGGAAAAGACGGCACAATATAGCCAGTGCCCGGCTCAGGGGCGAGGTCCCCTTAAAACGCCGGAAAAAGAAAGGATGAAACATGATGAAATACGGAAAGACGCTGCTGGCGGCAGCTCTGGTTCTGGCTCTGCTGGTGGTTTCCTGCGGAAGCGGCGGGGATTCTTCCAGTTCCTCCCAAAGCTCCTCCCAGAGTTCTTCTCAAAGCTCCTCCCAGAGCGAGAGCTCTTCCTCTGAGGCTGAGGCTCTGGACGGGGACGCCCTGCTGGATGAGATCTATCAGGACCTGGAGCTGATGGGGGTCATGGAAGTGGACGACACGGTGATGGCGGACCTGCTGAACATCCCCGCGGAGTACCATGACAGCTTCTGGGGGCGCTATTCCCTGGCCCGGTTCAACATCGGGGAGGTGTTTATTGTGAAGCCTTCCGACAAGGAGGGGGCCGCCCAGTTCATTGAGGAGCGGCTGGAGGAGTACCGCCAGTCCCGGATGGACACCTTTGAAAACTACAACGTGGGGGGCGACTACGAGAAGGCCCGGGACGCCGCCCTCTACCAGCGGGGAGGCTATGTGATCCTTCTGATCCTGGAGGACAACGCCCCCGCTCAGGAGCTCATTGAGGAGCGGATCCCGGAATAAGGCGGGTTTGACAAACCTGCTCCGGGGTGGTATAATTTCCCCGATTGAAGAGCGGCCATGAAGGCCGCCAGCGCACCCCGAATCTGTAAACGATAAGGCCAGGAAGGCACCGCCGGAGGAACCGGCGCTGTTTTTTCTGGCCTTTTTTGTTTCCCGGCCGGCCCGAAGGCCCGGCCTCCGGGGAGGAACATTTTCAGTAAGACAGAAGGAGAGATCTTCCCATGAACCAAAAAACAAAAGACCTGGTCTTTGCCGCTATGTGCCTGGCCCTGGGGCTTATCGTTCCCCAGGTGTTCCACCTGATCCCCTTTGTGGGGGCGGTGCCCAACCTGGGAGGCGTCTTCCTCCCCATGCACATCCCGGTGCTCCTCTGCGGCTTCCTTTGCGGCTGGAAATACGGCGCCGCCGTGGGGGCTGTGGTCCCTTTCATCTCCTCCCTGGTCACCGGGATGCCTGTGCTGTGGCCCCAGGGGGTCTCCATGATCTTTGAGCTGTGCGCCTACGGTCTCCTCACCGGTCTTTTCTACCGCACCTTCCGGCAGAACGTCTACCTCTCCCTGGTGGCGGCCATGGTGGCGGGGCGGATCGTCTCCGGGGTGGCAAAGGCCGTCTTCTTCGGCATGGCCGGGACTCCCTTCGGCATGGCCGCCTTTATCAGCGGCGCCTTTACCGTGGCTATCCCCGGCATCATCCTCCAGCTGGTGCTGATCCCGGTGCTGGTGGTGGCCCTGGAAAAGGCCGGCGCCATCCCCGCTTTTTCGCGTCCGTGAGAAGCGTTGTGCGAACCGCCAGTCTGTGCCCCGCTCCCTGAGCATATCACTTGGGATTCAGAAGGCGGTTTGGTGGGCAGGACAATTTGCGGAGGGCAAAGCCTGAAGCAAATTGC
>JAHZBJ010000099.1 GCA_019423445.1 Oscillospiraceae bacterium | reverse complement strand
AAAGGAAGTGCCCGCCCGGCATGAGGGCTACAGACTGACGATACCACAAAAAGTACGCCTCCCCGGCTGTGCCGGGCCTCCAATCTCTCGCCCCATTTTTCCCCAGACAATATCCCGCAAAATGTCCCATCCCCCCTGAAAGGAGAGCTTTCCCATGCCCCTGGCCCCTGTCTCCCTCTATCTCCATATCCCCTTTTGCGTCCGCCGCTGCCCCTACTGCAATTTTTATTCCACCACCAACCTGGAGCTGCGCCGGGATTTCACCACCGCTATGGTCAGAGCCATTGAAAAGGCGCCTCTGGAGGGCCGGATTGCCCGGACTATCTATTTTGGAGGCGGTACGCCATCCCTGCTGGGAGAAGGACTGATCACTGTTTTGGAGGCTGTTCGACGCCGGCTGCCGGTGGAGGAAACGGCGGAAATCACCCTGGAGGCCAATCCAGGAACAGTGGAGCCCAGGCTGCTGCTTCAGCTGCGGCAGGCGGGGTTTAACCGCATTTCCTTTGGCTTGCAGGCAGGAGATGAGGAAGGGCTCAAACGTCTGGGACGCATCCATACGGCGGATCAGGGGCGTCAGGCGGTGGAGCTGGCCCGGCAGGCGGGCTTTGAAAATATCTCGGTGGATATCATGCTGGCCACCCCCGGCCAGGATGTTCCCACCGCACGGCGTCTGGCGGAACAGGCGACAGACCTGGGGGTGCCCCATATTTCCGCTTATCTGCTGAAAGTGGAGCCGGATACCCCTTTTGGCCGCCAGGGGATTCAGGACCTTTGCCCGGACGAGGACCAAACGGCGGATATCTACCTGGAGGTGTGTCGGACCCTGGAAGAGCATGGATTTGGTCATTATGAAATTTCAAACTTTGCCCGCCCCGGCTTTGAAAGCCGCCACAATCGGGCATACTGGCTCTTGGAGGATTATCTGGGTATCGGCCCCGCCGCCTATTCCTGTATGAACGGTGAACGGTTTCATTTTCCACCGGATTTGAAAGCTTTTGTGGAAAGGGAAAACCCCTGGAGCCTCCGCCAGGAGGACGGTCCCGGTGGGGATGGGGAGGAATTGCTGATGCTTTCTCTGCGGCTGGGTGAGGGGCTGAACCTGTCCCGGTGGGCTCAGGCGGGTTTTTCCCCGGAGGAGTTGAGAAAAAAAGCGGCCCCCATGGTGCGGGCAGGGCTTTGTGGGATGGACGAACACCGTTTGTGGCTGACCGATGAGGGCTTTTTGCTGTCCAACTCCATCATTACCGCCCTGCTGCCCTAATCATGCAAATAAAGGCAAGTTTTTCATGACGCCCTTGGATGATTCCCAGGGCGTTTTCTTTTTACCCGATGGGATAAATAGTACTATAAAACGTACTAATTGAGACAAATGTTAATTTTTTGTAAATAAAAAAGCCGATTTCCTTGCCTTTCCCCGGGAAATTCGGGTACAATAAAAAACAGAACAGCAGGGCATGACCCTGCAAATTTTTGCCCAGAAAGGGGCGGGAACCATGATTAGAAGCATGACTGGTTACGGGCGCGCCCAGGAGACACTGGGAGGCCGGGATATTACGGTGGAGATCCGTGCGGTCAACCACCGGTACTTTGAGTATTCCTCCCGGCTGCCCCGGGCCTACGGGTACCTGGATGACAAGCTGAAAGGTCTGCTTCAGTCCGCTATTTCCCGGGGAAAGGTGGACGTGAGCCTGACGATGCAGACCATCGACGGCGGTGGAGCTGATGTGTCCATCAACCGGACTTTGGCTGCCGATTATCTTCGGGAGCTGCGCCAGCTGGGTGAGGAGCTGGGGGTCAAGGATGATGTGACCCTGTCGGTTCTCAGCCGGTTCAGCGATATTTTCACTGTACGCAAGGCGGCGGAGGATGAGGACCAGGTTTGGAATGATGTCCGGCAGGTGGCGGAAGCCGCGGTGGAGCGGTTTGTGGCTATGCGCCAGGTGGAAGGCCAGCGGCTGAAGGCTGATGTGCTCAACCGCCTGGAAGCCATCGAGGAAGCGGTGACCGGTGTGGAGGAGCGCTCTCCCCAGACGGTGGCGGAGTACCGGGCACGGCTGACAGCCAAGCTTCAGGAGCTGCTGCAAACCACCACTATCGATCAGCAGCGGATCCTCACCGAGGCGGCCATTGTGGCGGAAAAGCTGGCGGTGGACGAGGAAACGGTGCGGCTGCGCAGTCATATCGCCCAGCTGCGGGATATTCTGGAGCTGCCGGAGGCGGTGGGCCGCAAGCTGGATTTCCTGGTGCAGGAGATGAACCGGGAGGCCAACACCATCGGCAGCAAGGCACAGGACGTGCAGATCGCCCGGCTGGTGGTGGATATCAAGAGCAATATTGAAAAAATCCGCGAGCAGATCCAGAACATTGAGTAGCCGGTGAAGGAGGCGGAGGGATGTGAATCCATCCATAGGAGTGATCGGCGGGGCGGATGGCCCTACCGCAGTCTTTGTGGCCTTTTGTCCCAGCCTGCCGCTGCTGGCAGTGGGAGGACTGACGGGTGTTGCACTGATTGCGGGTTTGTTCTGGTACACCAGCAGGAAGAAACACCATAAGGGGAGAAACAGCCATGAAACTGATTAATATCGGCTTTGGCAATATGGTCTCCGCCAACAGGCTGGTGGCTATTGTCAGCCCGGAATCCGCCCCCATCAAGCGGATCATTCAGGACGCGAGGGACAACGGCAACCTCATCGACGCCACCTATGGACGGCGTACCCGGGCGGTGATCATCACCGATTCCGACCATGTGATCCTGTCGGCGGTACAGCCGGAAACAGTGGCCAACCGCATTGTGGACTATGAGGACGATGAGGAGGAGCTGGAAAATGAAGAATAAAAACGGGATGCTGGTGGTTTTTTCCGGTCCCTCCGGCGCCGGTAAAGGTACGATTCTGGCGGAATATCTCCGCAGGGGTACCGAGGCGGTTTGTTCTGTTTCCGCTACTACCCGCAAGCCCCGCCCCGGTGAGATCGACGGCGTTCACTATCACTTTGTCACCAAGGAAGCCTTTGAGGAGATGATCCAGAAGGGGGAAGTGATCGAGTACACCTGCTACAACGGCAACTACTACGGTTCTCCCGCCGGTCCCATCCGCAAGCTTCTTTCCCAGGGCAAGGATGTGATCCTGGAAATTGAGGTCAAGGGCGCCAAACAGGTGAGAGACCGGTTCCCCGGCGCGCTGAGCATCTTTGTGATGCCCCCCTCCTACCAGGAGCTCAAGCGCCGTCTGGTAGGCCGCAACACCGAAAACAGCGAGGAGATCCGCGGACGGCTGGAAACTGCCCGCCGTGAGGTGGCCATGGCGCTGGACTACGATTACATTGTGGTCAACGACGTGGTTTCTGATGCTGCCGACCGTCTGGGCTATATTATTGAATCCGCCCGGTGCAGCAGAAAGTTTAACAGAGATTTTATTGAAGAGGTGCTGGAAAATGCTTAGACCTGCTATGTCCCAGATTCTCAAACCTGGGGAGAGTTATTATGAGTTTGTAGTGGCGGTGGCCCGCAAGGCCCGCCAGATCGCCTCTGAGGCAGAGGAGAACCATGTGATGCTGGATGAGAAGCCGGTGACCATGGCGGTGAATATGTTCGCCAGCGGTGAGCTGAAGCTGTCTGACAGCGATGTAAGTGTAGAATCCCATGAGGAACAGCCGGCGGAAGAGGCTGAAGAGCCCCAGCAGGCTGAAGCCGCAGCGGAAGAAGAATAAGAATGGGACGCAGCCGCGGGAAAACTGCGGCTGCTTTTGCTTTTTCGCCTGATATTTCCCGGAGAGAGGGAAGGTCCTGTTCTCCCGGCAATTGATGCTCAAAGGAGGCGGCGGCATGACGCGAACAGCCCGGGTGGCGGTGGAAAAGGCCGCTTACTCCTACGACAAACTGTATGACTATGCCATACCGCAGGGGATGGATGCCCGTCCGGGAATGCGGGCGGTGGTCTCCTTTGGCCGCGGCGGGGACCGGATGGCGCTGATCGTGGAGATGGGCCAGACGGAGGATACCGCTGGGCTCAAACCCCTCAAAGCCCTTTCGGATCAGGAGCCGGTGCTGGGAGAAGAACAGCTGGGGCTGTTAAAATGGCTTCGGGAACAGACTTTCTGCACATGGTTTGACGCCCTTCGGGTGCTGCTGCCCGCCGGGTACGGCCAGAAGCTCCAGCGGGGCTATCTGCCGGTGGAACCATTCCCGGTGGAGCCGGAAGAAGAGGAGCGGCAGGTACTGGCTTTGTTCCGGGGCCGCCGGACACCGCTGACAGCGGAGGACCTGCCGCCCGACCAGTTCCCTGAGGGGGAGAAGCTGCTGGAGGAGATGACCCAGCGGGGACTGCTGGCAGCGGAGGATCTGATCCGCCGCCGGGTCCAGGACCAAACCCTGCTGATGGTGCGGCTGCTGGAGGGGTGGGAGGAGAAAAAACTCACCCCCAAGCAGCAAAATGCGGCGGAGCTGCTTTCCCAGGCGGGAGCGGCTTCGGTGCGGGAGATCTGTTATTTTGCCGGTGTCACCAAAGGGGTGGTGGACAAGCTGGTGTCCGCCGGAGCGGCGGAATATTTTCAGCAGGAGACCTACCGGGACCCCTACCGGGACGCGGACCGGAAGGGAGACGCTCCACGACCTCAGCTGTCGGCGGAACAGGAGCAGGCGGTTCGGGTCCTCGGTGGGGAATACCGGAAGGGAACGGGCAGTACTGCCCTTTTATATGGCGTCACCGGCAGCGGCAAAACCCAGGTGTTCCTGCGGATGACCGACCAGGTGGTGTCAGAGGGGCGGCAGGCAATTGTGCTGGTACCGGAAATTTCCCTCACGCCCCAGACCATTGAAACCTTCCATGGCTATTTCGGCTCCCGGGTGGCGGTGCTTCACAGTGGCCTGTCCCTGTCGGAGCGATTGGATGAATGGAAGCGGATCCGCCGGGGACTGGTGGATGTGGTGGTGGGCACCCGTTCCGCCGTGTTCGCTCCTCTGGAGCGGCTGGGCCTCATTGTCATTGATGAGGAACAGGAGCATACCTATAAATCGGAGAGCGCTCCCCGATTTGACGCCAGGGAGGCGGCCAGAGCCAGGATCCAGTATCATAAGGGGCTGCTGATTCTGGCCAGCGCAACCCCTTCGGTGGAGAGCTTTTACCGGGCCCAGAAGGGGGAGTATCAGCTGGTGCGCCTTTCCCGCCGCTATGGAGGAGCCCGGCTGCCGGATGTGACCATTCTGGATCTGCGGGGGGAGGAGATGGCGGGAGAATGCCTGTCCCAGACCCTGTGTGAGGAGATTTTGCAGAATCTCCACCGTGGGGAGCAGACCATCCTTCTTCTCAACCGCCGGGGCTACAGCGCTCAGGTGAAGTGCATGAGCTGTCACCAGCCGGCGGAGTGTCCCAACTGTTCCATCCCTCTGAAATATCACGCCGCCAATAACCGCCTGATGTGCCATTACTGCGGCTACAGCGCCCCGGCCCCCAAAACCTGTCCCCACTGCGGCAGCGAGTATATCCGCTACGCCGGTCTGGGGACCCAGAAGGTGGAGGAGGAGCTGAAAAGCCGCTTCCCTGACGCCCGGGTATTGCGGATGGATCTGGATACGACCATGCAGAAATATTCCCACCAGAAGTATTTGACCGACTTCCGGGAGGGAAACTATGATATTATGATCGGTACTCAGATGGTGGCCAAGGGTTTGGATTTTCCCAAGGTGACCCTGGTGGGGGTGCTGGGGGTGGATCAGTCCCTGTATGGGGAGGATTTCCGCAGCTATGAGCGGACCTTTGCCCTGGTGACCCAGGTGGTAGGCCGCAGCGGACGGAATACGCTGCCCGGCCGGGCCATCATTCAAACCTACACGCCGGAAAATCCTGTGCTTACCACCGCCGCGGCGCAGCGGTATGAGGATTTTTATCATGAGGAGATCCACAGCCGAAAGCTGCACCTCTATCCGCCCTTCTGCCGTTTGTACTGTATTGGGCTGTGGGGGCTCAGCCAGGAGCAGACGGGACGATGGGCAAAAGAGGTGCTGGAGGAATTGACCCGGCTTTTACGGGAGGAATACCCTGATCTGCCGGTGAGGCTGCTGGGCCTGTCCGAAGCCACGGTGTTCAAGGTGGCGGGAAAATACCGCTATAAGATTCTGATCAAAAGCCGCAACAGCCCCAGAAGCCGGGAGCTTTTTTCCCGGATCCTGGCCTGGGCGGGAAAAAATGCCCCCAAAGGAGCGTCTGTTTTTGTAGACCCCAGTTATGATTCTTCCTTTTAGGCGGGGCCTCGGTCCCATAAATGTATTGGAGAGCTGCGGGACAGAAAATTTGCAGTTTATTGCTTTTCATATATTTTCACAGAACAAGAGGTTCCCGGTGGAAAAGCTCCGGGAACAAAAGTAAAAAAGGAGTGAGATATCCATGGCGATTCGCAACATTCGCAAGGAGGGGGACGACATCCTCCGCAAAAAGAGCAAGCCGGTGGAAAAATTTGATCAGAAGCTGTGGGAGCTGCTGGACGATATGGCAGAAACCATGGCAAAGGCAAACGGTGTGGGACTGGCGGCGGTACAGGTGGGCATCCTGCGCCGGGTCTTTATCATCGATGTGGGAGAAGGGGTAGTGGAGTTTATCAATCCCCAGATCCTTTCCAGCTGCGGCAGTCAGACCGGCGAGGAAGGGTGCCTGTCCTCTCCTGGAGAGTACGGCATCGTCACCCGCCCCGATAAAGTGACCATCCGCGCTCAGGACCGCCATGGCAAGTGGTTTGAGGAGACCGGCGAAGAGCTGTACGCCCGGGCCATGTGCCATGAGAACGACCATCTGGATGGTGTGATCTTCAAGGATCACGCTGAGCGGATGCTCACAGAGGAAGAACTGGAAGAGATGTACGGCGACGAATAAGGAGGATGGGCCATGCGCGTGGTATTTATGGGAACGCCGGATTTCGCGGTGCCCTGTCTCCGGCGGCTGCTGGAGGATGGTCATGAGGTGGTGGGGGTATTCACCCAGCCGGATAAGCCCCGGGGCCGGGGTTACACCCTTTGTCCCCCTCCGGTGAAGGAACTGGCGCTGGAGAAGGGCATCCCTGTCTGGCAGCCCACCAAGCTGCGGGATGGCAGCGCTTTGGAAATCCTGCGGCAGCTGGCGCCGGAACTGATTGTGGTGGTGGCTTATGGCCGCATTCTGCCCAAGGATATCCTGGACTGCCCGCCGCTGGGATGCGTCAATATCCACGGCTCCCTGCTGCCCAAGTACCGGGGAGCGGCCCCTATCCAGTGGAGCGTCCTCAACGGGGATGCGGTGGCCGGTGTCACCTCCATGTATATGGCTGAGGGGATGGACACCGGCGATATGATCCTCACTATGGAGACCCCGGTGGAAGAGAACGAAACCAGCGGAGAGCTTTTTGACCGGCTGATGGAGCTGGGAGCGGAGTGCCTCTCCCGCACCATGAAGCTGTTTGAGGAGGGAAATGTCCCCCGCCGTCCCCAGCAGGAAGAGGAAGCCACCATGGCCCCCATGCTGGACAAGGCCATGGGACAGCTGAAAAGCTTTGATCAGGACGCCAAAGCTATCCATAACCTCATCCGGGGCCTCAATCCCTGGCCATCGGTGACCATCCCCGCCGCCAATGGAAAAAATCTGAAGATTCACCGCAGTGTACTGGTTGCCGGCAGCGGCAAGCCGGGAGAGATTCTGGACAGCAAAAAGCTGGTGGTTGCCTGCGGCAGCGGCGCCCTGGAGCTGACTGAGGTGCAGCCGGAGGGCAAAGGCCGGATGACCGGCGGAGAGTTCATGCGGGGCGCACGGCTGACCAAGGGGGATAACCTGTTCCGGGGGGAATGAGGGATATATTATGGGTGATAGAAACGGGGCGAAAGATTGTGAGCCCGACACAGCCGGGGAGGCATACTTTTGGCGGTATCGCCAGTTTGTAGCCCTCATGCCGGGCGGGCACTTCCTTTGTAATGAAACAAAGGAAGCAAAA
>JAHZBJ010000098.1 GCA_019423445.1 Oscillospiraceae bacterium | reverse complement strand
ACGGCGAGGAAGCCACCAACGCCATCGTTGAGAAGTTCAAGAAGCTCATCGAAGACAACGGCACCGTGGAATCCGTGGACGATTGGGGCAAGCGGCGTCTTGCCTACGAGATCATGGATGAGACCGAGGGCCATTATGTGCTGGTGAACTTCACCTGCCCCCCCGAGTTCCCCGCCGAGCTGGACCGTATCTACAAGATTACGGACGGCGTCCTGCGTTCCCTCATCGTTGCCAAATAAGGAGGCGGAGAGAGGATGTTCAACAAAGCCATTCTCATCGGCAGGCTCACCGTGGAGCCGGAGCTGAAGCAGACCCCCAGCGGCGTCTATCTGGTGAATTTCCAGATCGCCGTGGATAGGCGCTTCCGCGGCCAGGACGGCGAGCGGAAAGCTGACTTCATCACCATCGTGTGCTGGAGACAGCAGGCCGAATTCGTCTCCAAGTACTTCCACAAAGGCGATCCCATCGGAGTTGAGGGCAGCATCCAGACCCGCAATTACGAGGACCGCCAGGGCAACAAACGCACCGCTGTGGAAGTGGTTGCCGACAACGTCTTCTTCGTGGGAGGAAAGAGCAGCGGTTCCGCCGCCTCTATCCCCACTCAAACCGCTCCCGCTGCCGCCCCTGCGGCCTATTCCAGCGGAGCAGCCAGCGATTTCGAAGAGGTGGAGATCGACAACGACCTCCCCTTCTGAGGGATCCCGTGCATCACCTAAAATTTACCTGAAAAGGAGGGTTTCATACCATGGAGCGTACCGATAGACCCGCCCGCGACAGACGGCCCAAGAGAAAAGTCTGCGCCTTCTGTGTGGATAAGATCGAAACCATCGATTACAAGGACGTGCCCCGGCTGCGCCGGTATCTTTCCGAGCGTGCCAAGATCGTCCCCCGCCGCGTCACCGGCACCTGCGCCCGGCATCAGCGTCAGCTCACCGTGGCCATCAAGCGTGCCCGCCACCTGGCTCTCCTCCCCTACATCAGCGACTGAGCCAACTTACGCGCTTTCAGCGCCGCAGCTTTTAGGCTGCGGCGCTTTTTCTTTTTCCTGGAGGCGTCAAGTTGCGGCTCCCTTCCCTTTTGTGCTACAATATTCAAAAAAGAAGTCCTCTCTTTTTTATTTTAACCGACAGGATGTGTTTGCTCATGCCGCTTTACCGCTGCACCGATCCCCAGTGCCATTACATCGCCCAGGAGGAGGAAGCCCCTCCATCCTGCCCGGTCTGCGGGAAGGCCGTCCGGGAAACGGAGGAACAAGCCCTCTCCGGCCGTGAGCTGACCCTCCTGGGGGTCTGGTGGCTGGAAAGCCCCCACCCTGCTGAGGAAGATCCCCATGGCAAAGCCTTGGCCTGTTTCCAGCGGGCCGCTATGGAGGGGGACGCCTGGGGGATCAGCAACCTGGGCTGGTGCATGGAAAGCGGTACCGGTACCCAGGCAGATCCGTCCCAGGCGGTCTGGCTCTACCAACAGTCGGCGGAGATGGGGTATATTCCTGCCCTTTGCAACCTGGGATACTGCTGCCAACACGGCATCGGCACCCCTAAGGATATGGAGCGGGCTCTGGACTGTTACCAACGTGCTGCAGACCAGGACTTCCCCCGGGCTCAAATCCTTCTGGCGGACTGCTACCTGTGGGGAGACGGCGTGGAGAAAGATGAGGTCAAAGCCTTCCAGCTGTTCCAAGCCGCCGCATGGCAGGGAGACCCCGGGGCAGAAGCCCGCTTGGGCCGCTGCTATGAATTCGGGACCGGAGTAGTTCAGGATCTCAAGGCAGCAGCAGCCTGGTACTGCAAATCCGCCCATCACGGCAGCAGCGACGGACAATGCTGTTACGCCTGGTGCCTAGAAAACGGCGCCGGCGTTTCCAAGGACCTGGAAGCAGCGGTACGGTGGTACCGCAAGTCCGCCCGGCAGGGAAACGCCCGGGCGCAGTGTTGTCTGGGGGCGTGCTGCGAATTTGGCGTCGGGACTTCCCAGGATCTGGAATCGGCGGCCCTCTGGTACAAGGCGGCAGCCGACCAGGGCTACGCCCGTGCCCAGTGCTGCTACGCCTATTGTCTGGAAAGCGGACGGGGTGTTCCCAAGGACGAGGCCTTGGCCATGGAGCTTTATCGGGCTTCCGCCCAGGGAGGATACCTTCGGGCCATGCGCTGCCTGGGTCTGAATTATTACTACGGCGAGTGCGGCTGTCAAGTGGACTACCCGGCGGCTGTTGAATGGTTCCGCCAGGGAGCCGCCCAAGGAGACGGCGAGGCCATGTACCGCCTTGCAGTCTGCTGCCTGCGGGGCAACGGAATCACCCAAAGCGATGAAGAAGCCTTTCGCTGGTTTCTGAAGGCCGGGGAAGCCGGAAGCCCCGGCGGACAATTCCGTACCGGCTGGTGCTTTGAGACGGGCTGCGGCACCTCCCAAAGCTGGGAGGAGGCCGTAAACTGGTACCGGAAATCCGCAAAACAGGGCTTTCCCGCAGCCCAGTGCAACCTGGGCTGGTGCTGTGAAGCCGGCAAAGGTACCCAGCAAAGCTGGGAGGAAGCGGTAAGCTGGTATCGAAAGGCTGCGGAACAGGGAAACCCCACCGCCCAATGCAACCTGGGCTGGTGCTGTGAAACCGGCAACGGCACCCAGCAAAACTGGCAGGAAGCGGTCCGTTGGTACCGGGCCGCCGCGGAACAGGGCTATCCCCGGGCCCAGTGCAGCCTGGGCTGGTGCTGCGAAACCGGCAACGGCATCGGACAGAGCTGGGAGGAAGCGATTCGCTGGTACCGGGCCGCGGCGGAACAGGGCTACCCCCAGGCCCAGTGCAACCTGGGCTGGTGTTATGAGAGCGGCAGCGGCACAGAGCAGAGCTGGGAGGAAGCGGTCCGCTGGTACCGCCTGGCGGCGGAGCAAGGTTATCCCCGGGCCCAGTGCAACCTGGGCTGGTGCTGCAAGGCAGGAAAAGGCACCCAGCAGGACCTGACAGAGGGCGCCCACTGGTACCGTCTGGCGGCGGAACAAGGCTATCCCAGGGCCCAGTGCAGTCTGGGAGGCTGTTACGAAAACGGCGAGGGGGTGGAACGCAACCCGGAAGAAGCCGTCCGGGGGTACCGTTTGGCGGCGGAGGAGGGCTTTCCCCGGGCCCAGTCCTGTCTGGGCTGGTACCTGGACTATGGCACGGGGGTGGAACAAAACTGGGAGGAAGCAGCCCGCTGGTATCGGGCCGCCGCCCTGGAGGGGGACGACTTCGCCCAATGCAACCTGGGGTGGTGCTATGAAAACGGAAAAGGCGTGAGGCAGAACTGGGAGGAAGCGGTCTACTGGTACCGCTTGGCTGCGGAACAGGGGAATGCCACTGCCCAGCGCAACCTTGCCTGGTGCTGCAAAAACGGCAAGGGGGTTTTCCAGTCCTGGGAGGATGCCGTCCACTGGTACCGCAAGGCTGCGGAACAGGGAGAACCCTACGCTTGTCAGAACCTGGGAGAATGTGCCGAAAACGGCACCGGCATGGAAAAAGATCTGGAGAAGGCCCTGGAGTACTACCGGGAGGCTCTTCGCCTGTACCAGGAAAGCCAGACAGACCCCGACTCCAGTTTGGAGAAGTCCATCCGGCGGGTGGAAAAGCTGCTTGCAGGCTCCTGATCCCCTTTGCCTCTCTCCCGGTAAGCAACTTCCCTGCCCTATTCTTACCAGGATTCCCATTCAACAAATTTTTCTCTGCGGTAAGGCCCCGGGTGATCCCCGGGGCCTTTTGGATAGTCCCCCATTGACATCCCCCATCTTCCTCAATATAATATCAATACACGATATCAATAAACGATATCCCAGGAAGGAGGGGTCCCGTTTGCCCAAACGCTCCCTGGAGCTTCTCACCGAATCCATGTTCTATGTGCTGATGGCCTTCCGCCATGGCCCCATGTGCGGCACCGACGCCGCCGGATACATCGAAGAACGCACCGGCGGAAGGCTGAAAATAGGCCCCGCCACCCTTTACACCATTCTGGCCCGGTTTGAAAAGGAAAAATACATCCAGGAGGTAGAGGTGGAGGGGCGCAAACGCACCTACCGTATCACCCGAAGGGGCCTGGAGGCTTACGACGCTGAACTGGAACGCCTGCGGCAATGCGTCCTGGACGCGGAGCAGGCTCAGGCCCGCAGAGAGGAGGATCCCTATGAGCACTGAGAAAAAGAGCCGAACCATTCACCGTCTCCCCCCATGCCCCTCCTACGACGTGGAGGGGACCGAGAGCTGGCTCTCCCATATGGCGGAAGAGGGGTTCCACCTGACCAGGGACGGCTTCTTCGCCGGCCTTGCCACCTTCGAGGAGGGGAAACCGGAAAAGGTGCGGTACCGCCTGGAAGCCGCCCCCAAAAGCACCGGCATCCTCTCCGACAACGGCGGGGAGCCGGACCCCCAGGCGGTGGAGCTCTGCCGGGAGCTGGGCTGGGAATATGTGGCGGTCCGGGGGGAGTTCTATGTCTACCGCTCCTCCCTCCCCGGCGCCCGGGAGCTGAACACCGACCCGGCGGTCCAGGCCATGGTCCTCCGGGAGGTGCGCAGGCGCCGCCGGGCCGCCTTTTTCAACACCCTGTTCTGGTTCGTCCTCTACCCCCTTCTCACCTTTGCCACAGGCCCCCTTCTCACCATGATCCAAATGGGGACCTGGTTCATTCTTCTGGGGGTTTTCCTGTTCCTGTGGGTGCTTCGGGATTCTCTCCGGGAGCTCCTCTGGCTGAGGAAGCTGGAGAAAAAGCTTCTGGCGGGGCAACCTCTGGACCACCGGAGCGGAAGCTGGAAGCGCCGTACTCGCCGCCATCCCATTCTCTCCCTTCTCCAACTGCTGCTTCTGGTGCTGTGGGTGGGGGCCCTCCTTTGGGACTGGGGCGTCTCCGCCTCCGACACCAACCGGGTCCCCCTGGAGGAGTACCAGGGGAATCCCCCCTTCGCCACCCTGGCGGACCTGGCCGGGGAGGGGGAGCTGTTCCGGAACATGAGCGGCATGGGCTTCAACACCGTTCTGGAGTGGGAGGACTGGCTGGCCCCCTATAACGCCAACTGGAGCGAGCATGGCCAAATCACCCGCCCTGATGGGATCGAGGCAAGCGGCTCCCTTTTCCTGGACTACCACCAAACCACCGCTCCCTGGATCGCCCGGGAGCTGGCCCGGGAGTATCTACGGGAGGACCGGCGGGAGGATAGATTCGCCCTGCTGGACTGCCCGGTGCCGGGATCCGACCTGGCTTTCGTCTACCGGGATGGCTACGGCTACACCACAGCGGTGATTCAGACCGGGAACCGGGTGGTCCATGCCGAGTTCCGCTGCGACGGCGTTCCCCTGGAAGAATGGACCGCCATTCTGGCGGAAAGCATTTCAGAGGGATGACATAAGGGGTTTCCTACCAACCATGGAAAAAGAAAAAGCGCAGAAGCCATCTTTCTGGCTCCTGCGCTTTTTTGCATGGATTTCGCTTCTCCGTCCCCTCCGTTACTTTTTCAGGGGAACGATCTCAGTCCAATAGCCGTCGGGATCGCTGATAAAGTAGATCCCCATAGAGGGATTCTCGTAGCAGATGCACCCCATCCGGCGGTGGTGTTCTTTGGCAGCCTCCATGTCCTCGGTGGCCATTGCCATGTGGATCTCGTTGTCTCCCAGGTTGTAGGGCTCCTTCCGGTCCCGGAGCCAGGTGAGCTCCACCTGGTGCCCCGAAAAGCCGTCCTCCATAAACACCAGGATAAAACTGCCGTCGGCAGCCTCCTTGCGGCGGGCCTCATGCATCCCCAGAGCCTCCTTGTAAAAGGCTACGCTTTTTTCCAGGTCCAGGACATTGATGTTGTTGTGTACCATGCGGAACGTCATCTCAAAGCACTTCCTTTCCTGTTACTGGTTCATATGGCGGCGGCGCCGGACGGCCCGGGCCGAATTGAGAACCACTGTGGCAACGATGCACCCCAGCAGCACCAGGGGCATCACCATTTCGCTGTAGCCGGCGTCGGCGGAAAGCAGCTCAGTCCACTTCTCATCCATGTAGGAGGCAAGGTCGGAGGGGAGGTTCACAAAGTATTCGCAGTTGTCCAGCAGCTCCTGGTCAGGATACCGCACCGGGTCGTTTTTCACCTCGTCATCCAGCAGCTCGTACACCTTGTCGTTGGGGGTGGAATAACCGATGTAATCAATGTTGGCAAGGCCAACCTCCGGCTCCAGCATGAAGTTGATGGACATCTCCGCAAGCTCCTTGTTTTCCGCGTCCGCCGGGACGCACATGGCGTCGGTGAAGATGTTGGAGCCCTCCTTGGGCACCACAAAAGCCAGGTCCGGATTGTCCTCCATCATGGTGACGGCGTCCCCGGCGTAGTAGGGGGCCAGGGCCGCCTCCCCGCCGGTCATCTTGTCAAAAATCTCATCCATGACGTAGGCCTGAAGCAAGGGCTTCTGCTCCTTGAGAAGCTCGGTGGCGTCGTCGATCTGCTCTTTGCTCTCGGCGTTGATGGGATAGCCCAGCATCTTAAAGGCGATGCCGAAGGCGTCCTT
Organism: Oscillospiraceae bacterium; assembly: GCA_019423445.1. Classification (GTDB taxonomy): domain Bacteria; phylum Bacillota; class Clostridia; order Oscillospirales; family Ruminococcaceae; genus Angelakisella. The sequence continues at coordinate 1,469 of JAHZBJ010000098.1, read as the reverse complement.
GGAGTTGGAGAACATCAGCATATTCCCGGCGTAGACGTCGCTCCAAAGGTAGCTCCAGCTGTCGATGAGGTCGTTTTCGTCCACCATGGTGGTGTTATAGATGAGCCCCACCGTTCCCCAGGTATAAGGAACCGAGTAGAGGTTCTCCGGATCATATCCCTGATTCTTGTACCGGGGATTGATGTAGGAAAAGTTCGGGATGTTCTCAAAATCCAGGGGCTGGAGCATCCCTTCCTCAATCATCCGGGCGATCATGTAGTCCGAAGGGATAATCAGGTCATAGCTGGTGCCCCCGGTTTTCAGCTTGGCATAAAGGGCTTCGTTGGTATCGAAGGTGGAGTAAACCACATCGATGCCGGTAAGCTCCTCAAAGGCCTTGTTCACATCCAGGCTGTCGTCGGAGCCGTCGGAGATATACTCCCCCCAGTTATAGACATTGAGGCTCCGCCCCTGCCCCTTGAACCGGGTGTAGTAGGCGGTATCCATGGAGCTGTAATCCATGAGGGTTTCTTCTTCGGCCCAGGCCTGGGTCAAACCTCCCAGGGGCAGAGCCAGAAGCAGGGCCAGAAACAGGGTGGTCAGTCGTCTTTTCATCCCAGGCTCCCTCCCCCCTGCCGGACGGCGGCGGCCCGCTCCCGGCGGGCGCTGGTGTAATTGATGGCCAGGAGGATGGCCAGCACCACCACAAAGATAATGGCGGAAAGGGCGTTGATCTCCGGGCTGATGCGCTTGCGGACCATGGCTCCGATGGTGACGGGGAGGGTCTGGGAGGTGGCGGAGCTGACAAAGTAGCTGATGACAAAGTCGTCGATGGAGTAGGTGAGGGCCATAAGGAAACCGGTAGCCACCCCGGGCATAATCTCCGGGACAATCACCTTGAAAAAGGCGGACGCCGGGCTGCACCCCAGGTCCAGGGCCGCCTCGTAGACAAACCGGTCCATCTGCCGGAGCTTGGGGAGGACATTCAGAATCACATAGGGGGTACAGAAGGTGACATGGGCGATGATCAGGGTCAGATAACCCAGGTTCAGTTCCGGCATGGGGATACCGGTGGCGGCGGTGATCAACTCCCCAATGCGGTTTGCCGAAACAAAGAGCAGGAGAAGGGAAACGCCGGTGACGATTTCCGGGTTCAGAATGGGCATATAGGTGACGTTCATCACCGCCGCCCGGAACCACCGGTTGCGGATGCTGTAAATGCCCATGGCGGCAGCGGTCCCCAGGACTACGGCAATGAGGGAGGCGCAGAGGGCCACCACCAGGGTGTTGTAAAGGCTGGTGAGGATCAACTCATTGGAAAACAGGTCCCGATACCAGCGGAGGGAAAAACCGGCCCACACCGACCGGGACTTGCTGGCGTTAAAGCTGTAGAGGATCAGCACCCCAATGGGAAGGTACAGGAAGGCCAGAACCAGGCCGGTCCAGCATCTGGAAAGGTGTTTCACAGCATCATCCCCTCCCTTTCTTCG
>JAHZBJ010000097.1:7340-7974 GCA_019423445.1 Oscillospiraceae bacterium | reverse complement strand
CTATGGTGTGGATGCGGTCCAGGCCATCATCGACTTTATTCCTGAGCAGGTTATCACCGGCCTCTCGGTGGGCGGCGGCATGATCGGTGCTGTTGGTATTGCCCAGCTTCTGCGTTCCATCCAGATCAAAAACGTTTGGCCCTACTTCCTGCTGGGCTTCGCCCTGGCGGCTTACCTGGGCGTCAACATGGTGGGAATCGCCCTGGTGGCAGGAATCTGCGTGGCCTTCAAGTTCTATCAGATGCGCAATGACATGAAGCAGGCCAAGGCCCTTGGTCTGGAGTACGAGCCGTAAGCGGCCCAATGTCGGAGAAAGGAGCGGGAACATGACTGAGAATAAACAGGCCATCCAGCTGCCTCCCGAGAAGGAGGCCCGGAAGCTGACGAAAAAAGATCTCTGGCGTATCTATTGGTACGGTATGTCCATTGAAAGCGGATGCAACTACAAGAACCAGGAAGCCCCGGGATTTACCCAGGCGCTGATCCCCTGTATTGAAAAAGTATACGACAACGATGAGGATAAGCGTGAGGCGTATCGCCGCCACACCGAGTTCTTCAACACTGAGAGCAAGACAGCCTCCCTGGCGGTGGGTATTTCTGCCGCAATGGAAGAGCGCAACGCCCTTTACGGGGG
>JAHZBJ010000097.1:6213-7330 GCA_019423445.1 Oscillospiraceae bacterium | reverse complement strand
TCCATCAACGCCATGAAGGTTTCCCTGATGGGCCCCTTGGCAGGCATCGGTGACTCCATGATCCACGGCACCGCCCGGCCCATCTTTGCCGGAATCGCCTGCTCCATCGCCATGGCCAGCCAGTATACCAGCCTGGCAGGCACTCTTCTCTTTGTCCTTGCCATGTCCATCATCTGTTTCGGGGTGCGGTACATCGGCATCTTCAAGGGTTATGAAAAAGGCGTGGAGTTTGTGGCCAACATGCAGAGCGGCGGCTACCTGACAATGCTCACCACCCTGGCGGGGATTGCTGGCTTTGTAGTGTGCGGCGGATTTATCCCATCCCTCATCTCCATCAATCTGGCCATTGAGTACACGGCCGGAGATTCGGTAATCAACCTCCAGGAGATGCTCAACGGTCTGATGCCCAGCTTGCTGCCTTTGTTGTTCACCATGCTGATGTATTGGCTGATGACCAAGAAGAAGGTTCCTATCGTTCCGCTGATGTTCGGTACTTTGATTTTCGGCATCGTGGCGGTATATCTGGGTATCCTGGGCTGATCCCGGGAAGAAAAGCGAGACAGTTGCTATGATCATCGATTACCACGCACATGTAAAACGGGACCGGGAAACAGGCGGGTATCTTTTGCCGGAGCTGTTGGAAGACATGGAGCGCAATGGAATCGGCAAACGGCTGGTATCGGCGATGGAGGGATCCTCCATCGCCGCCCAGAACGACGCCGTGGCGGAGATGGTCCGGCATTTCCCGCATCAGCTGCTGGGCTGCGCCGTCATCAACCCCAAAGCTGACGACGCTGTTTCAGAGATGGAGCGGGTGGCGTCTATGGAGGAGTTCCGGGCTTTGGAGATGGATTCCTTCGAACACGGCTATCTGCCGGAAAACTGCCCCCATGTGGAGGAGATTATTTCCCTGGCAGGGGAGCGGGGGCTGCCGGTGAATGTTTACACAGGATCAGGCAGACGCACTGTGCCCCATCAGTGGGGCTGGTATGCCAAGCGCCACCCTAAGGTGAACTTTGTGATGCTCCACATGGGAGGCGTGGATTTCGGGTACAGCTGTGTGGACCTGGCGGAAGCATTTCCCAATGTTTATCTGGAAACATCGGACCAGATCGAG
>JAHZBJ010000097.1:0-6203 GCA_019423445.1 Oscillospiraceae bacterium | reverse complement strand
GCTCCGCAAGGCGTGGGAACATGTTCCCTCCCACCGGATCCTTTTCGGCTCCAAATACCCGGTGCTGTTTACCCGCTGTTCTGCCCTTACCTTTGATATGCTGGATCTTACCCCCTCCCAGAGGGACCAGCTGTTTTTTCAAAATGCGCAGCGGCTGCTGGGGCTTTCCTGACCCCAGCGCCGTTTTTCTGCCATAACTGACGCCACAAAAGAAAGGATTTTTTCATGCTGTACGATAAAATCTTGGGCAGCCTGGTAGCGGCCGCCTGCGGAGATGCCATGGGCGCGGCCACCGAAAATCTCCCTATGGACGGAATTCTGGAAAACTTCGGGGGGCCGGTGCGGACCTTCCTGAAACCTCCTGCCACTGCTTTTGCCGTGGGCAGCGAGGCGGGGCAGATCACCGACGACTTTTCCATCACCTACCTGCTGGCGGAGAACATCGTGGCGGCGGGTGGAAAGGTGGACCGGGCCCTGGTGGAAAAGACTCTGGTGGACTGGTCCCGGATGCCCCAATATTTTGAACGGTTCGCCGGTCCCTCTACCCGGGCGGCCATCCTGGCTCTCCAGGGCCAGCCCGCCCCCAAGCGGATCATTCCGGTGGATAACGCCGCCAAGGCCACCAATGGCGCCGCAATGAAGATTTCTCCTGCGGGGCTCATCCACCCGGGGGACCTGGACGCCGCCATTGAGGATGCAGTGACCATCACTATGGTGACCCATGACAACCACCTGGCTATTTCAGGAGCCTGTGCGGTAGCCGCGGCGGTGAGCAAGGCCCTGGAGCCCGGGGCCAATGTCTACGACGTGGTCCAGGCAGGGTTTTATGGCGCCGCCAAAGGCGAGGAGCTGGGGAAACAGCGCGCCCACTTTGTAGGAGGAGCCAGTGTTCGCCGCCGGATGGAACTTGCCGTTTCCATTGCCCTGGGGAGCGGCTCCCTGGAGGATAAGACCCGGGAGCTGGCCGACCTGGTGGGCAGCGGCCTTCACATCTCCGAAGCGGTGCCCACCGCCTTCGGCCTCCTGGTGGCGGCCGGGGGGAACGTGATGGAAACGGTGTGGGCCGGAGTCAACATTGGGTACGACACCGATACAGTAGCCACCATTGCCGGTTCCATGGCGGGAGCCTTGGGAGGAATGTCCGGTATCCCCAAAGGGGAGGAATACCTGGAAGTTCTGGACCGGATGAACGGCATCCAGATTGCCAGAGTGGCCAAAGGCCTTGCGGCCATTGGAGGAGGAGAAGCATGAGAAAGATCCTGGTGCTGACCCATGGCCATCTGGCCACTGGGGTCAAAAGCAATGCGGAGATCCTTATGGGGGAAAACGACTCCGCCAGCTACATTGATGGGTATATCGACGGACTTTCCCCGGAGGAGGAAGTGGAGGAGTGGTTCTCTTCCCTGGCTCCCGAGGATGAAGCCCTGGTATTTACCGATTTCCTGGCAGGGAGCACCACCAAGCTGATGGTCCCTTATATTGCAACTGGGCGGGTCCATATTGTCACCGGTTTCAATATGGCCATGGTGCTGGAGGCTCTGTCCGGGATCCAAACCGCTTCTGACTTAGCGGAATTTTCCAGAGAGCTGGTGCAGTTGGGGAAGATCTCCCCCCTTTATGTCAACGATAAGCTGGCTTCCCAGTGATGGGGAAAAGCAGGCGCCCCGACTTGACGGGGCGCCTGCTTTGATCCGCTGCCGAATCAAAGCCTTCCATATTCCATAAAAACAAATGGCGGGCTATTGACAAATGCGGACCCGTTTGGTATAGTATTATTAAGTTAGCAATAGCTAACTAGATTGGCGAAGGCCAATTTCTTTTCCCAATAAGTTAGCTACAGCTAACTAAAAGAAAGGACGATACCATGTGCCGGCGTTTTGAACAGACTTTGGCTTTCCACTGCGGCCCTGCTCTAGCGGGGATCAAGGCATCCAATCTGGTGGCCCTTTCCAGGAGGGAGCATCCGGACTGGAGGGAAACAGCGGCGGAGTATGGCGGGCTTCTGGCCTCTCGGGGAATCAGGCTGGAATGCCTGTGCAGTTGTAAGGAACGGGCGCTGCTTCTGGTTTACCGGGAGGAGAGATTGGCCCGGCAGCTGGCGGAGCCGGCAGTGGCGGAGATGTTGAAACAGGCGGGCTATCCCGTAGAGGAAGGTCTGGAGGCCATGGTAAAACACCTGGGGCTGCGGCTGGGCCAGGAGAGCGGATTTCCCCATGAAATGGGGCTTTTTCTGGGGTATCCCCCGGAAGATGTTCAGGGGTTCCGGGAAAACGGCGGCCGCAACTACAAGTACAGCGGTATCTGGAAGGTGTACTCCGATGTGGAGGAAGCGAAGCGCGCCTTTCTTCGGTATGGGCGGTGCCGGGACGCCATCTGCAGGAGGTTGTCCCAGGGGAGCTCCATCGTTCAGATGTTCCGTACGGCATGAGCCGGCCTGCTCCGGCGGAAAGACAGGAGGAAATAGCAGAATGAGCAAAATGGCAGTAATCTATTGGTCCGGAACGGGGAACACCCAGGCTATGGCGGAGGCGGTGGCTCAGGGAGCTGGGGACGCAGGGGCAGAGACGGAACTGTTTCAGGTTTCCCAGACCGACGCCGCCAAAGCGGCGGAGTATCCCCTGCTGGCACTGGGGTGTTCCGCCATGGGGGACGAGGTGTTGGAGGAAGGGGAGTTTGAACCCTTCTTTGCCGCTTTGGAGACAAAACTCTCCGGAAAGCCGGTGGCCCTCTTCGGTTCCTATGGCTGGGGTGACGGCCAGTGGATGCGGGACTGGACCCAGCGTGCCAAAGCCGCCGGAGCCTTGGTGGTGGGGGACGAAGGCCTCATTGCCAATGAAGCCCCCGGGGACGATGATCTGGCAGCCTGCCGGAAGCTGGGCGCCCATCTGGCGGCCATGGGCTGAAGGCTGTAAAAATAATCTCTCCTTCATCAAATGAACCCAGGTCCGGCTTTTTGCCGGACCTGGGTTCATTTTGTGCTTTTTCCGGGATGTGCGGATCAGGGGAGGGACACAGAAAAGCCCCCCGGTACGGGGACCGGAGGGCTGGCTTTTGGAAAAGAAAAATTTTACTTCAGAGCTTCTTCCACCGCCACAGCGCAGGCCACGGTGGCCCCAACCATGGGGTTGTTGCCCATGCCGATAAGACCCATCATCTCCACATGGGCGGGAACGGAGGAGGAGCCGGCGAACTGGGCGTCTCCGTGCATCCGGCCCATGGAGTCGGTGAGACCGTAGGAAGCGGGGCCAGCCGCCATGTTGTCGGGGTGGAGGGTCCGGCCGGTGCCGCCGCCGGAGGCCACCGAGAAGTACTTGAAGTTATGTTCGTAGCTCCACTTCTTGTAGGTGCCGGCCACCAGGTGCTGGAACCGGGTGGGGTTGGTGGAGTTGCCGGTGATGGAGACGTCCACCTTCTCCAGCTTCATAATGGCCACGCCTTCCAGAACGTCGTTGGCGCCGTAGCATTTGACCTTGGACCGCTCCCCGTCAGAGAAGGGAACCTCCCGGACCACCCGGAGCTCGCCGGTGGCGAAGTCGTAGTCGGTCTCCACATAGGTGAAGCCGTTGATCCGGGAGATGATGTAAGCGGCGTCTTTGCCCAGGCCGTTGAGGATGATCCGCAGGGGCTCTTTCCGGGCCTTGTCAGCGTTCCGGGCGATGCCGATGGCGCCTTCCGCGGCGGCGAAGGACTCATGTCCCGCCAGGAAGCAGAAGCACTTGGTTTCGTCCCGGAGAAGCATAGCCCCCAGGTTGCCGTGGCCCAGACCCACCTGGCGCTGCTCCGCCACAGAGCCGGGGACGCAGAACGCCTGGAGCCCCTGGCCGATAACCTCGGCGGCGTCGGCGGCCTTGGTGCAGCCTTTCCGCAGAGCCAGAGCCACCCCCAGGGTGTAGGCCCAGACGGCATTTTCAAAAGCGATGGGCTGGACGCCCTTCACGATCTTTTCCACATCGATGCCCTTGGAGAGGCAGAGTTCCCGGGCTTCCTCCAGGGTGGAGAAGCCGTTCTCCGAAAGGCAGGCCTCGATCTTGGGCATTCTTCTTTCTTGACCTTCAAACTTTGCCATATCTATACCTCCTGTCTTTCCTTACTCTTCCCGGGGATCGATGTACTTGGGAGCGCCGTCATAACGGCCGTATGTACCGATGTTCTTTTCGTAGGCGGTCTTGGGGTCCACCCCATGGCGGATATCCTCCAGCATCTTGCCCACCTTGACGAACTTGTAGCCGATGACCTCGCCGCCCTCATCCACGGCTACCGAGAGGATGTAACCCTCGGCCAGCTCCAGATAGCGGACGCCTTTGAGGTTGGTGGAGAAGATGGTGCCCACCTGGCTGCGCAGGCCCTTGCCCAGGTCCTCCAGACCGGCGCCGATGGGGAGACCCCCCTCGGAGAAAGCGGTCTGGCTGCGGCCGTAGACCAGCTGCTTAAAGATCTCCCGCATGGCCACGTTGATAGCGTCGCAGACCAGGTCGGTGTTGAGGCACTCCAGGAGGGTTTTGCCGGGGAGGATCTCTCCGGCCATAGCGGCGGAGTGGGTCATACCGGAGCAACCCAGGGTCTCCACCAGGGCCTCCTGGACAATGCCGTCCTTAACGTTGAGGGTGAGCTTGCAGGCGCCCTGCTGAGGGGCGCACCAACCGATGCCGTGGGAGAGACCGGAGATGTCCTTGATCTCATAAGCCTTTACCCATTTTCCTTCTTCGGGGATGGGGGCAGGGCCGTGATGAGGACCCTTGGCCAGGGTGCACATCTTTTCTACTTCATGGGAATAGTTCATATCTCTGCTCCTTTCTTTTTATGTCCGTAAGGGAAGATTTTCTGAATCGCGGATTGCACCTGCCGCCCTGAGAATATCGCCTGGAATTCCCAGGGCACTGTTGCGGAGGATCCGGCAATTCCGCCAGCCCAGGCTGCGCGGCGCATACCGGGGCTTATTTCAACGCCCGCAGGGGGCTGCCCGGTCCGCATTTATTATAATAGGTGGTCAAGAATTTATCAAGGGATTCCCCGAGATTTGGCCGCTTTTTCCCGCCGGGGGGAAAATTAACGGTTTTGAAACAGTTTGGTCGCAGTTCTGGTTTGACTTTTTTGTATGCTCCGGGTTAAAATAGGAAAGAATTTATCATGGTATATTGCGGGAAAAATTTCCTGATGGATTTTGAGGTGACTTTACATGGGATTTCTTGAGAAGCTTTTCGGGTCGTACTCGGAAAAGGAGTTGAAGCGCATCCAGCCCCAGGTGGACGCTGTTCTGGCCCTGGAGGATCAGTTCAAAGCGATGAGCGAGAGCGAGCTTCAGGGGATGACCAAAAAGTTCCGGGAGCGGCTGGCGGCAGGGGAGACCCTGGACCAGATCCTTCCCGAAGCCTTTGCCGTCTGCCGGGAGGCTGCGGACCGGGTGCTCCAGATGCGCCATTTCCCGGTGCAGGTGGTGGGCGGCATCGTCCTGCACCAGGGCCGTATCGCAGAGATGAAGACCGGTGAAGGCAAGACCCTGGTGGCCACCCTTCCCGCCTACCTCAACGCCCTGGCGGGAAAAGGGGTCCACATTGTCACCGTCAACGACTACCTGGCCCGCCGGGACAGCGAATGGATGGGCAAGCTCTACCGTTACCTGGGCCTGACAGTGGGCCTGGTGGTAAGCGGCATGGACCAGGAGCAGAAGAAGGCCGCCTACAACGCCGATATCACCTACGGCACCAACAACGAGTTCGGCTTCGACTACCTGCGGGACAACATGGTGGTCTACAAGCAGAATCGTGTCCAGCGGGGATGGAATTACGCCATCGTGGACGAGGTGGACTCCATCCTCATCGATGAAGCCCGGACCCCTCTCATCATCTCCGGACAGGGGGATAAATCCACCGACCTTTACCAGCAGGCGGACCGCTTTGCCCGGACCCTCAAAATGATGAAGGTCAAGGAAGTGGATGAAAAAGAGGAACAGGACGATGTGGAAGCGGACTATATCGTGGATGAGAAGGCCCGCACCGCCACCATCACCCCTCGGGGCGCCCGGAAGGCGGAGGAATACTTCCATATCGACAGCCTCAACGACCCGGAGAACCTGACCCTGGCCCACCACATTAACCAGGCCATCAAGGCCCACGGCGTGATGCAGCGGGATGTGGACTATGTGGTGAAGGACGGCGAGGTCATCATCGTGGACGAGTTCACCGGCCGTCTGATGATCGGCCGCC
>JAHZBJ010000096.1 GCA_019423445.1 Oscillospiraceae bacterium | reverse complement strand
GAGAAGGGGGAAGGGGCCATGTCCGGAGTGTGTCTCCCCGAGAAGCTCGAGGCGGTCGGGGAAAGCGACGCCATTGCCGTGGGCTGCGGTATGACCCAGGGCCCCGGAACCCTTGCTGTTGTAGAGGCACTGCTGAAACAAGAGAAACCTTTGCTCCTGGATGCAGATGCCCTCAACGTTTTGGTTGGGAGGACCAGTCTGCTGAAGGAAGCCGCTTGTCCGGTACTTATCACCCCTCATCCCGGGGAGTACGCCCGGCTGGCTGGCCTGGATGCCGGAACCGTGGGGAATAATCCCTTTTCCGGTGAATATACTATGGCGAAGGATTTTGGAATTACAGTGCTTCTGAAAGGCTTTGTCACCAGTGTCACCGACACGGGAGGACATCGGGTGTTTCACTTTGGCGGCTGCGACGGCTTGGCCAAAGGGGGGAGCGGCGATGTTCTCACCGGCTTGGTGGGGGGACTTCTGGCCCGGGGCCTTGCCCCGGAGCGGGCCGCCCTGTGGGGAGGCTGGGCCCATGGCCGGGCCGCCCAGCTGGCTGGGATGGACCATTCCCCTGACGCCATGCTTCCGTCCATGCTGCCGGAATATTTTGGGAAAGCCTTTTTGGAAGCGGAATAGGAGCGTCCAATGAGGTGTCTGAGGATACTTTCCCTTATTGCTGCGGGGATGCTGTTCCTGGGTTCTGCCGGTTGTGGAACGGTGAAGGAGCAGATGACAGATTATGACAGTCTGGTGAAGGAAAGTCTGGGCCGGGATTATTCCTTTACAGCGGAGTTTGCCTATGACGGCACCACAGCCGTGGCCCAGGTGACCAAGACGGGAGAGGCGGATGTTCTGCTGGAGTTTACCGCTCCAGAGACCTTGGAGGGGTTGAAAGTCTCTGCCGGGGAGGAGATCCGGGTGGAGTTCCGGGGAATGGAGGTGGATCTTTCCGCCTACGACCTGCCCACGCAGTCCATCCTTACCCTCCTCCGGGAAGTTCTTACCGGGGAGAAAGAAGGGAAACTCACCACCCAGGTGGAGGACGATACGGTGACGGCCAGCGGAACCATTATTCTCACCACCTATGAGATCGTTTTCGATAAGGAAACCATGGAGATTCGAAAGGTTCTGATTCCGTCGGTGGACGGGGAGGTAAGTATCACCGATTTTACGTATCTGGACGAGACCAGTTCCTAAACAGGATACGATATGAGCAGTAGTTGGTGTTCTCGGTTACCGGTGAGATTTCGGATGATTATCCCAGGGAGTTTTCCGTGAGGAAGGCTCCCTTTTTTCTTTCTCATTATTTTAGAGCCAAAGACAGGCTCTTGGTGTATCATATTTAAGGTTTGCGTTGCTCCAATGCAAAACCATGCAGGGAAGGCTGGCGATACCGGCTGTCACACACTCCCCCGGTACAATAAAATATCACAGGGAGATGATTAGAGCTTCTCCCCGCCGGACAAAATAGAACTGTAAACCCGTGGAGACATCCTCAGTGAGAGAATGTCGGGAAATATACAGGGAGTGTGAAGAATGACCATTAAGCGCGGCGATATCTACTATGCCGACCTGAGCCCGGTGATCGGTTCGGAGCAAGGGGGCATCCGCCCGGTCCTTATCGTCCAGAACGATGTGGGCAATAAATTCAGTCCCACCGTCATCGCTGCGGCCATCACCAGCCAGAAGGATAAAACGCGCCTGCCCACCCATATCCAGCTCCACCCACAGGATTGTGGCCTTGCAAAAGACTCTGTGGTGCTGCTGGAACAGGTCCGTACCATTGATAAAAAGCGTCTCAAAGAGAAAATGGGACGGGTGGACGACCCATACATGGACCAGATTGACCGGGCTCTTTCCATCAGTTTCGGACTGGATACCGGGAAAAATAACGGAGCTACATAAAGCGCCGGACGTAATGAATTGGGAAAAGCGCCGGAACCTAAGGAGGTTCCGGCGCTTTTCCTTTTGCAAGAGCCTGAAATACGTTTTTGATGGGAAGTCGCTTGGTGGTAAAAGATAACTTTTCCAGATTTTTGTTGAGTGTAAAGAAAAACCCTTGACACCAGCGCCTGAAGCCGTTATAATAGCACAGGTAGTTGATTTGTAAAGAAAAAATCTTTACAGCCTGGAGGCGGGAAAATGGCCAAAAATCTGGAGATATCATTACTTCTTGATTTTTATGGCGACATGCTCACCGAAAAGCAGCGGGACGTGGTGGAGCTTTATTACAATGAGGATCTTTCCCTGGCGGAGATCGCTTCTCACAGCGGAATCACCCGGCAGGGGGTACGGGATTCCATCAAGCGGGCGGAAAGCCAGCTCTTGGAATACGAGGAGCGCCTGAAGCTTGCCCAGCGGTTCCGTCACATTCAGGGATGCCTGGATGAGATCACCGATCTTGCCAAGGATATTGAGCGCATCAACGACCGTTTCGGCGCCTCCAATGAGATCTATCAAAAGACCGGGCGGATCATCAGCCTGGCAGGAGAGATCAGCGACAACGAATGAGGGCCCCAGGGAAGGAAGTGTTTTGATTGGCATTTGAAGGCTTGTCCGAAAAGCTGTCCGCAACCTTTAAAAAATTGAAGAACCGGGGGAAACTCAGCGAGGCGGACGTCAAGGAAGCCATGCGGGAAGTCCGCCTGGCGCTTCTGGAGGCGGACGTCAACTATAAAGTGGCCAAGGAATTTGTACAGAAGGTCACTGAAAAAGCGGTGGGGGAGCAGGTCCTTACAAGCCTTACTCCCGCCCAGCAGGTCATCAAAATTGTCAATGAGGAAATGACCGCCCTGATGGGTTCTACCCATACCCGGATCAATCTTTCCTCCAAGATTCCTACGGTGATTTTGATGTGCGGCCTTCAGGGTTCCGGTAAAACCACCCACAGCGCCAAGCTGGCCTATATGTTTAAGTCTCAGGGAAAACGTCCGCTGCTGGTAGCCTGCGATGTCTACCGTCCTGCCGCCATTGACCAGTTGAAGGTGGTGGGGGCCAAGGCGGGAGTGCCGGTTTTTGAGATGGGCCAGGGAAATCCTTTGGAGATCTGCAAAAAAGCTCTGAGCCACGCACATGACTATGGCAACGACATTGTTATCATCGATACCGCTGGCCGTCTCCACATTGACGCTCAGCTGATGGACGAGCTCCGGGCCATCCGGGACCTGGTCCATCCCAACGAAACCCTTTTGGTAATCGACTCCATGACCGGTCAGGACGCTGTCAATGTAGCCCAGAGCTTCGATCAGGAGCTGGGGGTGGATGGGATCATCCTCACCAAGCTGGACGGCGACACCCGGGGCGGCGCCGCTCTCTCAGTCAAGGCCGCCACCGGAAAACCCATCAAGTTTGCGGGTACCGGGGAAAAGATTGGAGATCTGGAGCCTTTCTATCCTGACCGCATGGCTTCCCGAATTTTGGGGATGGGGGATGTAATGACCCTCATTGAAAAGGCCACCACCCAAATGGACGCCCAGGCGGCGGTTTCCACCGCCAAGAAGATGAAGGAGGGGCGCCTGGACTTTAACGATCTGCTGGAACAGATGGGGCAGATGAAGAAGATGGGTTCCTTTTCCAGCCTTCTGGAGATGATCCCCGGCGTGGGGGGAAAGGTAAGCGAAAAGGATGCTGAGGAAGGGGAGCGCCAGATGAAGCGCACCGAATCCATTATCCTTTCCATGACCCCGGCTGAGCGCAGTAAGCCCTCCCTGATCAATCCCTCCCGGAAGCGTCGCATCGCTGCGGGCAGCGGCACCCGGGTGGAGGATGTAAACCGCCTTCTCAAGCAGCTGGAACAGACCCAGAAGCTGATGAAACAGTTCGGTCCCGGGAAAAAACGCAGAGGGCGGATGCCCTTTGGCGGCGGCATGCCGGGGCTGCCCATGTAATTTGTTTTCTGCCGAATAGTTTCGGTTGAATAAATCAAAAATGAAAAAATGCTGGAGGTATCACCTATGTCTGTCAAGATCCGTCTGCGCCGCATGGGCGCCAAGAAAGCTCCTTTCTACCGTATCGTGGTGGCTGATTCCCGTTATCCCCGGGATGGCCGCTTCATCGAAGAGGTAGGCACCTACGATCCCACCAAGAACCCCTCCGAGTTCAACGTGGACGCTGAGAAGACCAAGAAGTGGCTGGCCAACGGCGCTCAGCCCACCGATACCGTCAAAGCTCTGCTGAAGCTCAACGGCATTCTGTAAAAGCTCCAGTGAAGAGCTTTTGAACGACCCATTTGAGGAGGTACCTGATTTATGGACACCCAGACCATCGCCAATCTGATCACGGCCATCGCGAGAGGGCTCGTGGACGAAAAGGATGCGGTGAATGTTGCCGCGGATGAGCCTGCGGAGGACGGCACCATTGTTTTCCACCTCCATGTGGCGGCGGATGATATGGGCCGGGTCATCGGCAAGCAGGGGCGGATCGCCAAGTCCATCCGTACTGTGGTTCGTGCTGCGGCCAACAAGTCCAACATGAAGGTTGCGGTTGAAATCGACTGACTCTGGTTCGGTGCAGGGGCTGTAACAGCTTGTTACAGCCCCTTTGTTCCATCCGGTCTGTAGAGGGGATGAAGATGAGAAAGCAATATCTGGAATGCGGCAAAATCGTGGCGGTCCACGGCTTGCGGGGAGATGTGAGGGTCCAGCCCTGGTGCGATTCTCCGGAAGCGCTGACGGCTTTTGCCACCCTGTATCTGGACAAAGGGGCCGTTCCTATGACGGTGGAGAAAGCCCGGGTCCAGAAGAATATGGTGCTTCTGAAATTGGAAGGGGTGGATACCCCTGAGGCCGCGCAGGCTCTTAGAGGAAAAGTGCTCTACCTGAACCGGGAGGACGACATCCTGGAGGAGGGGCAGTATTATGTCCAGGACCTTCTGGGATTGGAAGTGGCGGATGCGGACACCGGCCGGGTTTACGGAATCCTTCAGGACGTGTCCCAGACCGGGGCCAATGACGTGTACCATGTCGCTTTCCCAGATGGGAGGGTGGAGTTGGTACCTGCCATCCCTCAAGTGGTGGTGAAAATTGATATCGAGGCTGGGCGGATGGAGATCCGGCCTCTGGAAGGACTGTTTGACCATGATCCCACGGTTTGATGTAGCCACCCTGTTTGTGGATATGTGCATGGCCGTCACTGATGAAAGCATCATCGGCCGGGCCCAGCGGGCAGGTAAGATTTCCATCAACTATTTTAATATCCGTGATTACGCCGGCAACAAACACAACCGGGTGGATGACTGCACCTACGGCGGCGGCAAGGGGATGCTGATGCAGGCGGGACCTATCTACCGCTGCTATGAGGAGATCTGCCGGGTTTCCGGCGGTAAGCCGTATGTGGTGTTTCCCTCGCCCCAGGGACGGGTATTTACCCAGGGAAAAGCGGCGGAGCTGGCAGCCCGCCCACATATTATGCTCCTTTGCGGCCATTATGAAGGTGTGGACCAGCGGGTTCTGGATGAGATCGTGGACGAGGAGATCTCCATGGGGGATTTTGTTCTTACAGGAGGGGAACTGCCGGCCATGTGCATCCTGGACGCGGTGGCACGGCTGTGCCCAGGGGTCCTCAGTGACGAGAGCTGTTTTACCGAGGAGAGTTTCCAAGATGGCCTGTTGGAATATCCTCAATACAGCCACCCTGCGGTGTGGAATGGCAGGGAAGTGCCGCCAGTACTGCTTTCTGGACATCATGCCAATATTGCCCAATGGCGGAGGGAACAGTCGCTGCTGGCGACCTGGCGTAAACGTCCGGAGCTGCTGGAAAAGGCGCAGTTGACGCCCCAGGACCGGGCGTATTTGGCCCGGTTGGAGGAAGAAGAAAAGACGGCGGAAGAGTGAGACGGAAAAGAGGGATTCCATGACAGGGACGATTATCAATACGGTGGCAGTACTCCTGGGAGGGTGTATCGGACTTTTGGTGAAAAAAGGTATCCCGCCCCGCATTGACCAGGCCGTCACCAATATGCTGGGTCTTGCCACCTGTGTCATCGGCCTTAACGGACTCCTTACCACTATGCTGTCGGTGGATCTGACTACCGGAAAGATTTCCTCCTCAGGGGAGCTGATGCTGCTGGTTTGCCTGGCGGCAGGAGCGGTAGTGGGCGAGCTGCTTCAAATTGATGACCGCCTGGAACATCTGGGGGAGAGCATTGAGAAGAAGCTCAATGCCAGCAACTTCTCCAAAGGATTTATCAGCGCCTCCCTTTTGTTCTGTGTAGGGGCCATGACCATCATCGGCGCTCTTCAGGATGGCCTTACCGGGGATTACCGGGTGCTGCTGATCAAGAGCTCCCTGGACTGTATCGCAGCAGTAGTCCTGGGGGCCAGCCTGGGAGTTGGTGTGCCCTGCGCCGCCGCCACGGTGCTGGTTTATCAGGGGGCCATCTCCTTGATGGCTGGGTACCTCCAAAATATTTTGGTGGGGGATCTTCTGAATCAGATCTGTATGGTGGGGTATGCCATCGTTATCTGTATTGGAATCAACTTCTTTGGTGTGGTCAAAATCAGGACAGCCAATCTCCTCCCGGCGCTTTTGGGTCCGGTAATGTATAATGTTACAATAGTGTTGAAAACTTTATGGGAATGATGCACAAACCAGGGTTTTTTTCCCGGCTGGCAACTGGAAAACAAGCAGAAAATCAATAAAAAGACAAGCTTTCATGAGTTTTCCCGTTGACGCAGGAGATGGCTGTGCTATAATCTAAGCAGGAAAAATTCTGTGAATTCCATGACTTTAAGGAGTATGCCGTTATGTATGTGAAAGAGGTAATTGTTCAGAATCATGTTGGTCTGCATGCCAGACCTGCTACATTCTTTATTCAGAAGGCCAATGAATTCAAGTCCTCTATCTGGGTGGAGAAAGAAGAGCGGCGGGTCAATGCCAAGAGCTTGCTGGGCGTTCTTTCTCTGGGCATCGTTGGAGGTACTTCCATTAAGATTATTGCCGATGGCGCCGATGAGGAGCAGGCGGTGGATTCTCTGATCAAGCTGGTGGATTCCGGCTTTGCTGAGTAATCTCAAGGAAAAGAATATTGGAAAGCTGTTTTGTTCCCAAAGGGGAGCGAAACAGCTTTTTCTTTTTTGCCAAAGATAGAAAGATGAAGGAAACTAAACTTTGAAAATGCAGAAATAACAAAATAACGAGCATAAAACTTGATGAGCTTGGGTATCCTGATAAACTATGCAGGAAAAATTTTTTTGACTTGCAAATTGCTGGGGAATGAACTACAATATCCAGTAGAGTCTTGAAATCGGGCCAAGAGGGAGGATACATGAATGGAGCAGTACTCAAGCTATTCAGTCCCGCAGTTGGATGCGCTTTGCAAAAAGCTGATGGAAGAATACAGAGAATATCAGGCAAAGGGGCTGACACTGGATATGTCCCGGGGGAAGCCCAATACCCAGCAGTTGGATTTGTGTCAAGAGATGCTGGATACCGTGACCAGTAAGCTGGGTACCTTCTCTGACAGCGGCATTGACTGCCGGAATTACGGCTACCTGGATGGTCTGCCGGAGGTGCGGCAGCTGCTGGCGGATATGCTGGGGGCGGAAAAGGATGAAATCATTGTTGGGGGGAATTCCAGCCTCAACATGATGTACGACTGTATGACCCGGGCGCTGCTTTATGGTGTTTATGGTTCCGACAAACCCTGGTGCAAGGAGCCCGAGATTAAATTCCTCTGCCCTGTGCCCGGCTACGACCGGCATTTTGCCATTACGCAGCACTTCGGTATCAAGATGATCAACATCGACATGACCGACGAAGGGCCGGATATGGACCAGGTGGAGGCGTATGTCAACAATGACCCCGCGGTAAAGGGGATCTGGTGCGTTCCGAAGTACTCCAATCCCACCGGCATCACCTATTCCGACCGGGTGGTAAAGCGGTTCGCAGAGCTGGAACCGGCAGCTCGGGACTTTCGTATTTTTTGGGACAATGCTTATTCCATTCATGACCTATACGACCAAGGGGACCAGCTTTTGGATTTGTTCTCCCTACTCAAAGCCAAGGGCAAGGAGGACATGATCTTTATCTTTGGCTCTACCTCCAAGATCTCCTTTGCTGGGGCTGGGTTGGCAGCGGTGGCTGCTTCCCGGAAAAACGTTGACT
>JAHZBJ010000095.1 GCA_019423445.1 Oscillospiraceae bacterium | reverse complement strand
ACCACCTCGGTGAGTAAGTCTACCCTTGATGAATGTCCCATGGCCTACAAGGGAATGCAGGATATTCTGGACAACATCGGCCCCACAGCAGAGGTGGTAAAGATCATCCGCCCCATCTACAACTTCAAAGCCGGGGATGAGGACTGACCCACCTATTCAGCACAAGTGGAACGGATTTTGCAGGAACATCAGTTAAAAGAGCCCTTTGTGTGGGAATGAGAGGTGAATTTTGTGATAGAAAAGCAAATGTGTGAGTTGCTTGATAAACTGAACGAAATTAATTTTGTAGAATTGGACATAGACGATTTCTTGGATAAAAGAGATAGTGATCCTTTTGATCATGAATGGGTAAGAGTTTATCGTGTTGTTGAAGAACTGAAAAAGGGCAAAGTTATTGATGATACCAGAGAAATAGAGAAGAAAGCGTATATCACAGTCTATGAAAAATCTGAGGCAGATGAGCTGGCAGGGTATATCTCGGATGACTTTGGCCTGATCGCAGAGAGCAAAATGCTGGGCTACTCTGACGAATGGCTGGACAAGTTGATCTCCTGCTATGAAAATGCGAGGCTCCCTTGCGGGAAACTTTGAAGGAGGCGTCACCATGGGACTTGATATCTATGCTGGGACACTGACCCGGTACTATTCTCACAACTGGAAAACCGCTGTCCAACAGTGGGCGGAGGAAAACGGCTATGTCTTCCAGAAAATCACACCGGACGGTGAGGCGGTCAGCGATGAAGAGGAAATGAGCCCTGCTGAGGTGCAGGAGGTTGTGGAGAACTGGCGGGATCAGATTCTGGCCGCCATTTCCCAGCCAGGGCAACCACCCTATGCTCCCTGGCCGGAGGATAATGAGAAGCCCTACTACACCGATAAACCGGATTGGGACGCCTTCGGGGCGATGCTGCTGGTGGCTGCCTGCCATACCTACGGGGAGCCGGTACCGCCCACTGTGGAGAAGGACTGGAACTTTATGGAGCACCCTGTCATTGCCCGGCTGGCTGAAGATCGGGAACGGGTTTGGTCCCTGTTTCGGGGAGCCACTTGGTGGCTTCCATTGGCGGATAGCTTTATGTTTCAGGCTCCTTTGCCCACCAATAATACGGCTGCAATTGGTACTGTAGGCGGTCTTCGGAAGGAGCTGGAAAAACTGAATCAGCTGGCGTGGCAGGCCGGTGAGGAGACCGTCCTCAGTTGGACCGAAACAGAAGGCTACCCGGTGGACGGCACTGTGGGCCCCAACGGTCAGTACAGCAAAGCGGACATTCCGGAGCACACCCAGTATGACACAGAGTCCCTTGCCAAGTTTGCCTTCTCCATGTTCTGGCAGGCTATGCGGTTTGCGGAGGAACAGCAGGTGCCCATTTTGCTGGATTTCTGATAGAGTCTTGCCCGGAGGTGGATGACTATGGAGCAAAAGCACCGGGCAGATATATTTCAGAAAGCTCTGGGCTACCTGTGGGACGGGCTGGGTCTGGGCGAAAAGGGATAAAAGCGCCTGCGGGCGGTTCCCGATTCCAGCTGCTGACGGAGAACTTACAGTTGAACACCGGGCTTCTGAATACCTTTATCCCATTGGCCAAAGCCAACTACCTGGACTTTATTGAGCGTTTTGAGGCGGACCCGGCAGAGGCGCTTCAGTTGGTCTGTGTTCCCTTTACCCAGCCGGAGGATTACAGTTGGACCATTTATGTGAAGGAGCAGATGATCGAGCGCTATGGGACGCCGAAGCAGCTGGCGGAATACCGGCGGCGGGAGGAATTGCGTAAGACACAGGAAAGCAAAGAGCGGCAGTTGATAGGATTGCAGATCTACCATTTTTACCATGCCGTCTATGTGGATCACGCCTGGGCGGCAAGCCGCACTGCAGAGGAATTGGACGCGGTTGTGGGAAACCATGTCCGGACCCAGAAACAGTATGACACATGGACTGACGAGGATGAGGCGGGTTATCAGCTCTACCTTCAGGAAAAGGACATGGAAAAACGGACTTACCGGGCCTGGTATCTGATCGCCAATCCCCGGAAGCTTCCCCAAGAGATCGTCCATCAGGAGCTGGAGTTTAGATTCAAGTTGTTCCCTGACAAAGAGGAGGAAACCAAATGAGCAATGAAACCCAACTGAATCAAGCCGGATTTGATGCCATCTCCGGCGCCTTACAGCAGATCTACCCAGGCCAGGAGGGAATCTATTACGGAACGATTATTCCGGCCTTTCTGGGAGGAAACGACCCGTTGGATGGTGTAGAGGTGTGGAAAAGCGAAAAGGAAATGCCCCATTGGCACTACGTCACCTACGGATTCACCGAGCTCTATGAAAAGGAGAGCGAAGACCTGGAGACCAGCGGATATGGCTTTGAACTAACTTTCCGGTTGAAGCGAGAAAATGAGGAAGAACCTCCCGTCTGGCCGGTGAGCCTGTTGCAGAATCTGGCCCGTTATGTGTTTTCCAGTGGCAACGTCTTCGGCCCTGGTCACCATATGAACGCCAACGGCCCTATTGCGTTGGAGACAGATACCCGCCTTACCGCTTTGGGTTTCCGGGCCGACCCAGAACTGAAAGAACTGAACACCCCAAACGGTCACATGGCTTTTTTGCAGGTTGTGGGCCTCACAGAGGATGAAATGAACGCCATGATGTGCTGGGATGGGGCAAAGTTTCTTACGGCGCTGGAGCGGCAGTTTCCTCTGTGTGTTACCGACTTGTCCCGCACTTCCGTGATGGAGGACTCAGATTTTCAAAGGATTTGGCAGGAGGGGGTGGAGCGAGATGGCTCCTCCACTGGGTTCCTCTACATGGATGAATTAGGCTTTAAGATGGAAAACGGCTGTGGTACCATACGCCTTGGCGCAGGCCACGACAAGACCCTGGTCCGTATGCTTCGGGCCAGGGTTGGAAAGGGACGCAGTTTGTTGCTTCAGGGCTCGGATCAGTCGGTTCTATTTCAACCGGGGGAACAAGCAGGAATCAGTGAAGAGAATGGTGTGCTTATCCTGACCCTGCCAGCAAATCCATTGGCCGAGTTGTGCGATCTGCTCCGGCCCCATGCCGGAACCTATCCGCTGACTCTGTTTCCCCTAACAGTGGAGCTGGTCCCCACAAAAATTACTGATAAAGATGGAAAGGTGATTCAGATAATCCAGTAAACAGAACAGGAGGATAAACCATGAGCAACGAAGTGTTTCAGCAGGATCTAACAGATGAAAAAGGTTCCCGGCCCGGTGGCCCTTATCTTATCCAAATGTTGTTTAAAGAGCCGGTGCCTATGCCGGACAGGGACAGCATGACCGCCGTGATGGAAAAGCACATCGGTGCGGTGGAGTGCTTCTACCATGATAAAAAAACTGCGGGCTTTGCAGCCCTGGAGCATATGGCGGAATTCAAGGATGGCAAGGCCCCGGTGCAGTTGATGGTGATGGGATGCGACAAATTTAAAGGCAAAGGCTTCGACGCGTTCCTTATGAGCCAGATGTGGGACTGCCAGGAGGACCGGGAACGAATCTTCCAAGAGTGTCAGTATCAGGTGGTGGCCATTGACATGTTGGCGGCGGCCCTTCCAGCAGTGGAGCGAGCTAATTTGGATGCAGACTTTTTGGAAGCTCTTGCGGAGTTGTATCCCACTTGTGAGGCGTTCTACTTCCAGAACTGCGGCAAGTTGTTTCTGGCGGAAGATGTTCGTGCCCACCAGATAGAGGGGCCGGACCGCTTCATCCGTTTTGGCGTCAATGTCCGGTTCTTTAACATTCAGGGGACCGAGGATATGCTCATCGACACAGTGGGCATGAGTACTCTCTTTTTGCCGGACCTCCAGTATCACTTCCATGGCATGGATCCCAACTGGGTGGTGAACCATGCCTACAATGTGGCATCATATATTTTAGAGAATGACAATCCTATCCAAGATGGGGAAACTGTAGATGGAATAGTGGATGGAAGGATGAGCCGCAAAGTTCAATGGAAGTGCTGCTATGAGGATGCTCTGATCCAACCCCCAAGAGCCGTGCTGGATATTCATATGGGAAAGTTTGCTTCCGGAGGGCGGTAAATGGAGGGGAATCCGGTTTTGTGTGTTTGCAGAGCGGTGTTCCAGGCCAGAGAGCGCCTTAAACCGCGGCGAAGATAAAAGCCCATTGTTTTCTCCGTGGAGAAAACCCGTCTGTATCTAAAACACATCAGAACGGCCAGGTGCGGCCGGGCAGAAAATAGGAGGGGACAGCATTTGCTGTCCCCTCCTATTTAGGAAGACAGGATAGATCAATCTTCAATGGTAATGGTGCCTCGGAAAAGATACTGGGCGGTGCGGAGGATGGTTCCGCTGACAACCCGCTCGCCGTCCATAACCAATCCCACTGGGGTAGTGCCCGCGGCATGGCCCAGTACCACCTGTTCCGGAGAGCTGGGGCGGTACATCTCGGAGGCCACTGTACCGGGGATCCGTGCTGCAGCGGCGGTGGCTACAGCTGCCGACATGGGGTAGGCCCGGTGGACCTTGGAGAACACCGCACGGCAGCAGATATCCATCTCTTCCCCCTTCATGGAGCCCCCGTCAATGTTCACATAATCCTGGGGTTCCGCCACCAGGGCCAGGAAGGGGATGTAGGTGGAGGTCCTTGCGGCATCCTCCCACTGTTCCACAAGGCCGAATTTCTGGGCGGCCAGGCCCCGCACCGTGTCCAGGGTTTTCAGAAGGGCAGGGTTTTTGTTGATCTCCAGAATCTCACTGCCGGTGAGTCCGACATCCCGGGCGCGAAGCAGTACAACGGGATTGGTGCAGTCGATAAGGGTGACCTCCAGAGGACCAAAGCCGGGTACATCCAGAACATCTTTGGGGCTGCCGGTGGGGAAGAGCTTCCCGGAGAAGCCTCCGCCTGGGTTTTCAAAGGTCAGGTAGATGGGGGAGGCAGTACCGGGGACCCCAAAGATCCTGGCGTCGCCTTTGGTGGCGGCTTTGCCGTTTTCCACCTCTACCCGGGAGGAGATAATCCGCTGGGTGTTGGTGTTGAAGATCCGGACCGTGGTCACTGGCTCCACGGCTTTGACCAGCCCTTCGTTGATGGCGTAAGGACCCACTGCCGAGGACATGTTGCCGCAGTTGCCCCGGTTGTCCACCATCATGTTTACAGGGTCAGTCTGGAAAAAGTTATACTCCACATCGGCGTCGGGCCGGGGGGAAGGGGAGATGACCGCCACTTTGTTGGTGGGGTAATCCGGCCCCATGGCAGGGGCCTTTCCGTTTTCGTCCCGGCGGTGGCCCAGGGCTTTGAGAAAGATCCCAGGCCACAGGGAGCGGTCCTTGGGAAGGTCCTCTTCTCGGAAGAACAGGGCGCGGCTGGTGCCGCCCCGAAGATATACGCAGGGAAATTCCTTCACGTCAGACACCTCGCTGTCTTACAGCTTGTAGACGATGTACTCCCCTTCGCAGGGATTGCCAGCGCAGATGTGTACCTCCTGATTGTCAAAGTCGGCGATCATGGAGGAAACGGTCATGCGGTCACGGCCGTATTCATCCCCGTCGGGATTCACATGGCCGCAGATGGAGAGGGGATAGTACTTGTGATCCTTCAGAGCCTCTTTGATGTCGTCCACAGTGATATGGCCGGCCTTGGGGGTGATGATCTCAATGAACCGTGTGTCGCGATTCTTGGGGCGGCCATGGATGGCATCCAGTTCAGGACGGAGGACAAAGTGGTTGGCATGGGCCAGAACGCCGTCCTCGTTGGGCTCGATGACGTTGGCGCCGGAGGGATGGACCTCGAAGTCCAAAGCCCGGTCTTTACCCACCAGGACGATGTTGTTGGAGACGCAGCGCTTGTAGGTAGTGATCCATTCTTTTGCCTCGTCAAAGCTCTTGCTGGCCAGGACCCGGCGGCGCAGGAAGGTGGCGGGAATGCCGGCACCGGGATAGTCCTCCACAGACTGGAGGTTATTGTTGCAGATGGCCACACCGTAGCAGTTCATGCCGTCCCGAACCATCTGGCCGGCCTCGGCCAACCCCACGGCGCGATAGCCGTCGGGGAGGTTAAAGTGAAGCACAACAATGTGGTTCAGCACGCCGCTGAAATAGTCCCAGTTTTTCCAGGCGTAGGTGTTGCCGCCTTCGCTGGCTTTGGGGAGGACAGCGCCGGTGGTGCACTCGGGAACCTTGGGGAACTTGGTGATCTCATAGCGGCAGTTCACCACCATAATGTCTCCAAAGGAATAGCCGGAACCTTCGGCGATCCCCTTGGCTTCCTCCAAAATTTCGGGCATGGTTTCTTCAATAATGGGTACATAGTCCATAGCGTATTTCACCACAGTAGCCCAATCCTGGCCGGCGAACTTGTTCCGGTAATACTGGATGCAGTCGCCGATATGTTCCTTGGCCTGGGTACCGTACTGGACTCCGCGCTCAAAGGGAGTGGAAGCGGTGATTTCAATCAGAGGAAACTGTTTCATGACGCATGTGCGGCAGGGAAGTGCCGCGGCCTCCTTTGTATGTATTTCTCAGATTTAGACCAAACAGCAGGCAACGGAATGCCCGGGAGAGATTTCCCGCAGAGGGATATCTCCTTCATGGCATTTGTCGCAGGCATGTGGACACCGGTCCGCGAAGCGGCAGCCCGGCTTGGGATTGATGGGGCTGGTGACCTCGCCTTTGATGATGTGGAGTTCCTTGCGGTGTTTGAGGCTGGGGACGGGGATAGCGGCCAGGAGAGCCTGGGTATAGGGGTGGACAGGATGCTGGAAGAGCTCGTCGGTGGATGCAAACTCCACACACTGACCCAGGTACATCACGGCGATGTGCTGGCTGATGTGCTTGATAACGCTGAGGTCGTGGGTGACAAACATGTAGGTAAGGCCGAAATTGTCCTGCAGATCCATCATCAGGTTCAGGATCTGAGCCTGAATGGACACATCCAGAGCGGACACAGGCTCATCGCAGACGATGAATTCCGGGTTCAGGGACAGGGCCCGGGCGATGCCCACGCGCTGGCGGCGTCCGCCATCCAGCTCATGGGGGTAACTGTTGACCAGACGCTCGGCAAGACCAACGGTTTCCATCAGCTGGAAGACCTTTTCCTCTCGTTCGGCATTGCTGCCGTACATTTTGGCGACCCGCATAGGCTCGGCGATAATCTCACTGATGGACATACGGGGGTTCAGGGAGGTGAAGGGGTCCTGGAAGATGATCTGCATCTTCTTGCGCATTTCCTTCATCTGGTGTTTGTCGTATTTAACGATGCTTTCCCCGTTATAGAGAATATCACCGCTGGTGGGTTCCAGCAGCCGGAGGATAGTGCGGCCCAGGGTGGACTTTCCGCAGCCGGATTCTCCCACCACCCCCAGGGTCTGGCCCTTGGGGATGGAAATGTTCACGTGGTCCACCGCGTGGAGCAGACCACTTTTGGTGTTGAAGTATTTTACCAAATCCCTGGTTTCAATCAAGGGCGTTGCAGCTTGGCTCATTGGGTCTGACCCTCCTTCGCGTAAAGATGGCAGCGGATCTGGTGGGTCCCGTTGCTCCAGATGCCGGGTGTCTGCTCATGGCAGATATCCATACACTTGGGGCAGCGGTCCGCGAAGCGGCAGCCTTTGGGCAGCTCGGTGAGGTCGGGCATCAGTCCGTCGATGGGGGTGAGGCGCCGGGTCTTGGTGGTGAGATCAGGAATGGAACCGAAAAGCCCCACAGTGTAGGGGTGGTGTTCCGCTCCTTCGTAGATGTCTTCCACGGTACCGATCTCGATGATCTCACCGGCGTAGATGATGGCCACGGAATTACACACCTGAGCCACGACTCCCAGATCGTGGGTGATGAGGAGCATGGCGGTATCCAGTTTTTCCTGAAGTTCGTTCATCATTTTCAGCACCTGGGCCTGGATGGTGACATCCAGGGCGGTGGTGGGCTCGTCGGCCAGAAGGAGACGGGGATTGCAGGCCAGAGCCATAGCAATAACGATACGCTGCTTCATGCCGCCGGAGAACTGATGGGGATATTCATCCTTACGGTCACGGGGGATACCCACCATTTCCAGCATTTCCTCAACCTTTTCCTGGACCTGGGCCTTGGTGTATTCAGGGTGGTGCAGCTCAAGGACCTCGCCGATCTGGGCGCCCACGGTGTGAGTGGGATTCAGGCTGCTCATAGGGTCGGCAAGGATCATGGAGATATCGTTGCCCCGGATGGCCTGCAT
>JAHZBJ010000094.1 GCA_019423445.1 Oscillospiraceae bacterium | reverse complement strand
TGATGGAATGCTCCTCGGCAGTCACCAAAACGCCGGTTTCACGAGCAGCCTGAAGCACCAGCTCCTTGTCCAAGGGCTTTATGGTGTGGATATTGATGACCCTTGCAGAAATCCCCTCCTCAGCCAGAGCATCCGCCGCCATCATAGCCTCGTAGACCAGGATGCCGGTGGCAATAATGGTAACATCCTTCCCCTGCCGAAGGGTAATGCCTTTTCCAAGCTCAAAGCGATAATCCGGGCCATTGAATACGGGAGCCGCCAGGCGGCCAAACCGGAGGTAAACCGGGCCAACATACTCCGCAGCGGCCATCACCGCCGCCCTGGCCTCCACATCGTCAGCCGGGTTGATGATGGTCATGCCGGGGATGGTACGCATCAGGGCGATATCCTCGTTGCACTGGTGGGTGGCGCCATCTTCCCCCACCGACACCCCTGCATGGGTAGCGCCGATCTTCACGTTAAGATGCGGATAGCCGATGGAGTTGCGCACCTGCTCAAAGGCGCGGCCGGCGGCGAACATGGCAAAGGTGCTGGCAAAGGGGATATAGCCGCAGGTAGATGCACCTGCCGCAGCCACCATCATATTGCCCTCAGCGATACCGCAGTCAAAAAAGCGCTCCGGGCAGGCTTTCTTGAAAATGCTCGTCTTGGTGGCGCCTGCCAGGTCGGCATCGAAGACAATGATCTTATCGTTGACCTTGGACAGCTCCGCCAGAGCCTCTCCGTAGCTCTCGCGAGTGGCTTTTTTCTTCAGTTCCGCCATGATCACAGCACCTCCTCAATCTTTTCCAGATCCTTCAGGGCAGTCTCATACTGCTCTGCGTTGGGGGCAGAGCCGTGCCATGCCGCATTGTTCTCCATGAAGGAAACTCCCTTACCCTTCACCGTCTTGGCGATGATGGCTACCGGCCGGCCGGAAACGGTCTTTGCCTTGGCGAAGGCCGCCTCCATCTCGTCGAAATTATGGCCGTCTATATTGATAACCTCAAAGCCGAAAGCGGCAAATTTCTCATCGATGGGATAGGGAGAGCAGACGTCCCGGATATCCCCGTCGATCTGGAGGCCGTTGTTGTCGATGATGTAGCAGAGATTGTCCAGCTTATAATGGGCGGAGAACATGGCGGATTCCCAGACCTCCCCCTCCTGGATCTCGCCGTCACCCAGAATCGCGTAGACCCGATAGCTCTTGCCAGACAGCTTCCCAGCCAAAGCCATTCCAGCCGCGGCGGAGACACCTTGTCCCAGGCTGCCCGCAGTAAAGTCCACCCCAGGGGCCTTGTTCAGGTCCGGGTGACCCTGGAGCCGGGAACCCACCCTCCGGAAGGTCTTCAGCTCCTCCTCAGGGAAGAAGCCTTTCTGCGCCAGAGCAGCATAAAGGGCCGGGCAGACATGGCCTTTGGAGAGAACCAAACGGTCCCTGTCCTCCCAGCGGGGGTTTGCAGGATCCACCCGCAGCTCCTCCTGATAGAGGTAGGTCATAATATCGGCAATGGAAAGAGAGCCGCCGGGATGTCCCGACTGGGCGGAATATACCTCTTCCAGGATGCCCTTGCGCACGTGATTGGCCGCCTTTGCCAGGCGTCTGCGTTTTTCGTCGTTCATGCAGTTTTCCTCCTTTTCCCTATTTGGAAGCCGAAAACAGCACCGGGAGTTCCTCTCAGGACCGTCCCCGAAGCTCCTCCAGGGCTTTTGTAAAGTATTCCGGCAGGGGCGAAGAGAAAAAGATCTCCTCCCCCGTTGCCGGGTGAACGAAACCGATGGTCCGGGCATGAAGGCACTGACCATGGGTATCCAAGGCCGGTTTCTTGGGGCCGTAAACCACATCCCCTGCCACCGGATGCCCCAGATATGCCAGATGCACCCGGATCTGATGGGTACGGCCGGTTTCCAGGCGGCACCGAATATGGGAAAATCCCGGCAATTCTTCCAGCACCTCCACATGGGTCACTGCGTTCCTGGAATTGTGCTGGGTAACGCACATCTTTTTCCGGTCGCTGGGACTGCGGCCAATGGGAGCATCTACCGTAAACCGCTCCTCACGGAAATGCCCGTGGACAATTGCTTCATATTCCCTTGTAAACGTATGTGCCTTGATCTGCTCTGCCAGCCCTTGGTGGGCCTTGTCATTCTTCGCAACAATCAGCAAACCGCTGGTATCCTTATCGATACGGTGTACGATGCCGGGACGGATCACCCCATTGATCCCCGAGAGGGAACCCTTGCAATGCCACAGCAGGGCATTCACCAGGGTCCCGGTGTAATTCCCCGGTGCTGGATGCACCACCATCCCCTTGGGCTTATTCACCACCAAAAGCCACTCGTCCTCGTAAACGATATCCAAAGGGATCTCCTCTGGCAGGACTTCCAACTCCACTGGATCCGGCAGTCTCACCAGAAGCTGATCCCCCTGGCGGACCACTGCGCTTTTGCCGGCGGGCCGGCCGTTGAGAAAAATGCCGCCCTCCCGACATAGGTTCTGGACCGCTGAACGGCTCAACTCCTCCAGGGCACTCCCCAGAGCTTTGTCCAGCCGCAGACCGTCCAGTTCTTCGCCGGCGGTGAGGGTCAGTTCCCGCATGGCGGGTCCTCCTCCCCCTTCTCTGGAAGACACTCAGCCTGGGCTTCTTCCAAATCCCCGGAAACAGGTTCTGAAGCGGAACTCTCCGCCTCCACCGGCATGGGCTCTTCATCCTCTTTCTTTTTCTTTCCTTCCACAAAGAGGATATAGATGGCCAACAGCCCAGTGCCAATACAGACACAGACATCTGCCAGATTGAAAATGGGGAAATTGATGGGCTCAAAATAGATGTAGTCCACCACATAACCCCCGGTATGGAGGGCACGGTCCAGCAGGTTCCCAACACCACCGGCCAGGATGAGGGCGACGGCGGTCTGCAGAAGGGGACCTTTGAATTTTTTCAGGATCAGCGCAACCAGCAAACCGATGAGGACAATCCCGGTGACTCCCAGAAGAAGCCAGCGCTGCCCCTGGAGGATTCCCCAGGCAGCGCCGAAATTCTCATGGTAATACAGGCTCAGCACATCAGGGATGATGTCCATGGAGACGGCAGGTTTCAGAACCTGCTGGGCCCACAGCTTGATCGCCTGGTCCGCAGCTACCAAAACCCCCGCCAAAAGCAGGTAAAGTATCATGAAAAACCTCATAGCGAGGCTGCGAGGCATACGTTTGGTATCCCCCGCAGCCTGTTTTTGTCGTTATTCCGCCAGGATGGAAGCGCAGCGGGCGCAAAGGGTGGGATGGGCTGCATCCTTGCCCACGGTATCGCTGTGCATCCAGCAGCGCTGGCACTTTTCGCCGGGAGCCACCGACACATCCACCGAAAGGCCTTCGGTTTCGCCACGGAAGGCCCCTTCCCCTTCCTGGGTCAGCTCCACAGCCGAAACGATGAATACGGTAGGCAGGATATCCTGGATATTGGACAGGAAGTCAAAGACCTCTCCCTGGCAATGGATGGTAACCTTGGCTTCCAGGGACTTGCCGATGGTCTTGGCCGTACGGGCCTCCTCCAGGGCCTTGTTGACATCGTCTCTGATGGCGTGAATGCGGTCCCACTTGTCCATGAACTCCTGGGACACCAGCCCCTCCTGATACTGGGGCATATCGTTGAGCATTACCGAAGCGCTATTATAAGCCTTGGAGGCAGGGATGAACTTCCAAATCTCTTCGGCAGTAAAGGGCAGGATGGGGGCCAGCATCAGATCCAAAGCGCAAAGGATATCATAGATGGCAGTCTGGGCAGCCCGCCGGTCCACACCGTCCTTCTTCTCCACATACAACCGGTCCTTCAGCACATCCAGATAGAAGCTGGACATATCCACCGAACAGAAATTGTAGAGGGCGTGATAAATGTTATGGAACTCAAAGGCTTCGTAAGCTTCCCGTACCTCTTTGATAAGCTGCTGGCAGCTGGCCAGAGCCCACCGGTCGATATCATGGAGCTTCTCAAAGGGAACACGGTCCTTATCAGGATCGAAGTCGCTGATGTTGCCCAGAATGTACCGGGCGGTGTTGCGGATCTTCCGGTACCCGTCGGAGAGCTGCTTCAGGTACTCAAAGGAGATACGGATATCGGAATGATAGTCGGAGGAAGCAACCCACAGCCTGAGGATATCGGCGCCGTACTGCTCGATAATCTTCTCCGGAGCGGTGCCGTTGGCCAGGGATTTGGACATCTTCCGGCCTTCGCCATCCACCACCCAGCCGCAGCTGCAGCAGGTCTTATAGGGGGACTGCCCACGGGTGGCAACAGCGGTCAGGAGGGAGGACTGGAACCAACCTCTGTACTGATCCGCCCCCTCGATGTACAGGTCGCAGGGCCAGGGAAGGCCGTTCTCCTCCAGCACAGAGGCATGGCTGCTGCCGGAGTCGAACCATACGTCCATGATATCCTTTTCCTTGCGGAACCGGGTACCGCCGCACTTCTTGCAGACGGTGCCTTTGGGAAGGATCTCGGAGGCGTCATGGGTGTACCAGGCATCGGAACCCTCCCGGCGGAAGAGATCCGCCACCGCCTGGATACTGGCCTCATCCACGTGATACTGACCGCAGTCCTCACAGTAGAAGATGGGGATGGGAACACCCCAGACGCGCTGGCGGGAAATGCACCAGTCGCTGCGGTCCATTACCATGTTCTTGATTCGGCCCTCGCCCCAAGCGGGGATCCACTTCACATCCTCCACTGCCTTGACAGCGTCAGCCTTAAAGCCATCCACCGAGCAGAACCACTGCTCGGTAGCCCGGAACAGGATAGGCTCTTTGCAGCGCCAGCAATGGGGATACTGGTGAATGATCTTCTGCACCGCAAACAGGGCATCAATATCGATGAGGTGCTGAAGGATGACCTTGTTAGCCTCCTTTGTGGTCAGACCGGCAAACTGTCCGGCCTCCTTGGTCATGTAGCCGCGGTTATCCACCGGCACCACAATGGGAATCTCAGGATAATGGTTGACGCAAACCTCAAAGTCCTCCACACCGTGTCCGGGAGCGGTGTGGACACAGCCAGTACCGCTTTCCAGAGTCACGTGGTCCCCCACGATAATAGGAGAAACCCGATCCATAAAGGGATGGGTATAGGTCATGTACTCCAGTTCACTGCCCAGGATCACATCGGAAATGGTGTAATCACTGATCCCGGCGGCCTCCATGGTGGAGGTCACCAGTTCCCGGGCCATAACGTAGTATTCATCCTTCTGGGTGGCATGGACCACACAGTACTCATAAGCAGGGCCTACACAGATGGCAAGGTTGCCGGGGAGGGTCCAGGTGGTGGTGGTCCAGATGACGAAATATGTTTTGGAAAGGTCGGCCCCCAAAGCCGCCAGCTTTCCTTTATCGTCGGCTACCTTAAACTTCACATAGATGGAATCACAGGGATCCTCGGCGTACTCGATCTCAGCCTCTGCCAGAGCGGTCTCACATTCAGGGCACCAGTAAACCGGCTTGAGGCCCTTATAAATGTACCCCTTGTTGGCCATGGCCCCGAAGACCTCGATCTGCCGCGCCTCAAAGCTGGGGCGGAGGGTCAGATAGGGGTTCTCCCAGTCGCCCAGAACCCCCAGGCGCTTAAACTGCCCCCGCTGAACATCCACATAGTGAAGGGCGAAGTCCTTGCAGATCTTACGCAGCTCAAGATCACTGACGCCGCTGTCCACACCAGCCTTTTTCCGGGCTTTCAGCTCGATGGGCAGGCCGTGGGTATCCCAGCCGGGAATATAGGGGGCCTTATAGCCCATCATGTTTTTGGAGCGCACAATGATATCCTTGAGGACCTTGTTCAGAGCAGTCCCCAGATGGATATCGCCATTGGCGTAAGGAGGGCCGTCATGGAGCACATAAAGGGGCTTTCCCTCGTTATGTTCCATGATCTGGTGGTACAGATCTCCCTTTTCCCATTCCTCCAGCATCCCAGGTTCCTTCTGAGGAAGCCCGGCCCGCATCTGGAAATCGGTTTGGGGCAGATTCAGTGTTGCGTTGTAATCCTGAGCCATAGTTGAATCTCTCCTATATTATGAAAGTTCTGAAAAACAAAGATGTTGGTTGGACGCTTAACGGCGGCCCTTGCCGGAGGAACGTCTGTCGCTCCCCTTTTCGTCTGGAGTCAAACTAAAAGCCTCTCCAAAGCGCATCTCTCCGAATTTGCTGCTGAAGATGGTCTTCCCGGCAGTGATGGGCGTCTCATCGTCATCCTCGTCGTCAAAATCATCCTCTTGTTCCCGGCGAGCCATCAGCCGCCCTACCTTGCCGCTGAATCTGGAAAGAATGGCGTCGTCGGCAGGTTCATTATCCTCCTCCTCCACATCTTCCACCTCAAGACGGAAGGGCTGCTTCCTGACAGGGAACTCCGCCGGCTGTTTCGCTGGCTGGACCGGAGGCTCCTCCTCCACTTTCAGCACCGGCAAAGCTTCCTCCTTCGGTTCCTCCACGGGCTGCTCGGGCTGGGGTTCTGGTTCCGGAACAGACGCCGCCTGTGGGGCCCCTTGGGCAGACTTGGCACCTGTCTTTTCATAGTGAGGGATCTTGCAGATTTGATCGATATGGGCTTTATACATAGAAATAAGGCCCTCGCGGAAAGCAGTCACCTCCGCTTTGATCCGCTCATATTCCGCCATTTCTTCTTTGAGACGGGTATGAGCCTCCTCAACAATATGATCCGCCTTGGTGGTGGCATCCCGCAGGATCACCTCCGCCTTGCTGCGGGAGTCCTTCAAAATGCTGTCCCCAAGCTTCTGAGCCCCGATCAGGGCAGACCGGAGACTGTCTTCATCATCCCGGTACTTCTCCACTGTAGCAGCCAGAACGCCCATCTTTTCAGTAAGCTCCGCATTTTCCTCCTGGAGCCCCTTAATGATCTCAATGGCTTTGGTGACGAATTCATCCACGTCTTCGGTTTTGTATCCAAAGGCCATGGCCTTGTTGAATTCCACATCAAAGAAATTGTCCGGAATAACCATGCGCTTTACCCCCTAGCTATACTTCCGAAACTGCACCCGCAGTTTATTTTTCTTGCTGAGTCCCAACTGATTGTCAAACACAAATTTTCCGGTTCCCCGGATGGATATCTTTTCTCCCTCCTCCACCAAACGGGTCTGAGAAATCTCCGGCTGCCCGTCGATGGAGACTTGTCCGCTCGCAATGGCCTGAGCCGAAGCAGTTCTGGAAAGGTTCCCCAGGAAGGCCACAACACAATCCAACCGCAGGGAAGAAATTGATCCCGTGATTTCCTGATAGCGGCGGTTTCCTGTCCCTCCCAATGGAACCGAACAGCAGGAGACCCCCGCTCTTCCAACCCGGCTTAGCTGGGAAAGAACCGCCTCCAGTACCTGAGAAGCCAGGTAGACTTTCGCCCGATCCTCCCCCATTACAATATCCCCCACCACTTCCCTTTTGAGACCCAGCCCCATAAGGGATCCCAAAAGGTCCCGGTGGGTCAGGCCGTCCTGGGGACGGAAGGATATCTCCGCGCAGGCGATGGGGAACTGTTCCTCTTCCACCCCTTCCCAGGGGCTGAGGCAGAGGAAAACCCGCTCGGCATCCTCATAACCGCCGAAAAAGCGGCTGTATAAAGGACTGCGCCGCAAAGCTCCAGCGCACACCTTTTGCTGAAATTCGTCCAGGAACCCCAGAAAACAGGGCCGTCCGGTTCTCTGGCATCGCTCTTGCATATCAGCAAGACGGGAGAGAATATGCTCCTCTCCCTCTTTATTAGAAGTATATGCCATGGCTTCCCAGCTCGTCCACCATGCTCTCCCCCATCACACCTACGTTGCAAGGGGTAATGATATAGGTGGAATTGGCCACCGGCTTAATCTGTCCTCCATTGGTGTAGGCAACACCGCTGAGAAAATCCACCAAGCGGCGTTTTAAATCCGGCGTCGCCGCCTCCAGGTTCAAAATCACCGCACGCTTTGCAATGAGATGATCGGCGATGGCGCTGGCGTCCTCGAAACGCTCCGGCTTCACCACCACAACCTGGTACTGGCTGCTGCTGTGGATGCTCACCACTTTGTTGGAGACAGAAGGCTCCCTAACAGTAGAATCAGAGGCCTCCGGCGCAGAAAAGGAGGACGCAGAAGAACGCCGCCCTGAACCGCTCAGGTCGGGCTCCTCCTCGTCATCGTCGAAATCCTTATCGTAATCCAGATCTTCCTCGTCATCCATATACTCGTCCTCAGGGATTCCCATAAACCCTTTGAACTTGTTCATAAAACCCATGGGATCATTCTCCTTCCCCTTATTTTCTCTTTCCGAAAATCCCGGTTCCAATCCGGACCAGATTGGCCCC
>JAHZBJ010000093.1 GCA_019423445.1 Oscillospiraceae bacterium | reverse complement strand
ATCCGGTGGAGGCTTACCGCCGCTGCGTAGCGGAGTTTGTGGGATAATTTTCCCGGAGGAAGAACCCGCCCCACCGGCGGGACAGACCATACAAATTTGAGGAGGAGCCTTTTATGTCCATGAATTTGGAAGAGACCATTGCCAAGGACCTGCTGTCCATTCAGGCTGTTTTTCTTCGCCCTGAGGAGCCCTTTACCTGGGCCAGCGGGATCAAGAGTCCTATCTACTGCGACAACCGCCTTACCCTTACCGCGCCTCGGGTTCGGGACGACGTGGAGAACGGGTTGGCTCAGGTGATCCGGGAGAACTACCCCGACGTGGAGGTTCTTATGGGGACTGCTACCGCCGGCATTGCCCACGCCGCCCTCACCGCGGAATTGCTGGGGCTGCCGATGGGATATGTCCGCAGCGGCAGCAAGGATCACGGCCGCCAGAACCAGATCGAGGGCCGGCTGGAGCCCGGGCAGAAGGTAGTGGTGGTGGAGGATCTCATCTCCACCGGCGGCAGCGTCCTGGAGGTGGTTGAGGTCCTCCGGGAGGCCGGAGCCCAGGTGCTGGGTATTGTCAGCATCTTCACCTACGGCATGAAGAAGGGGCTGGAGCGTCTGGCTGCTGCCGGGGTAAAGAATATCTCCCTCTCCAATTTTGATGTTCTGGCCAGAGTGGCCGCCCAGGAGGGATACATCCGCCCCGAGGATGTGAAGAAGCTCCAGGTGTTCCGGGATAACCCCAGCGATCCCGCTTGGATGGAGCTGTAAGAACCATCAAAAAAGAGCGTAGGCAAACAGCAGCCTGCGCTCTTTTCCTTTGTATCCGCCCTGTGCCGGAGGGACAAAAAAGCACCCCCGTTTGGGTGCCTTTGACGCTGTCTACTCTTTGCCCTGTTGATGAGCGGCGCAGTGGGCGATCTCTTTTTTCAGGGTGGCGATGCTCTCCAGCCATTGCCGGGCCTTATTCAGATCCCCTTTGGCCTTCGCCGCCTGAAGTCCCCGGCGATAGATTTCCAGCTTACTGTGCATCACCGCCAATTCCCGGTTTTTCATTGATTGGAGCGCACCTCCTTTTCCATGTTCCAGGAGAAAGTTTCCTCCTTGTCCACTTTCTAGTATAACACGGAGGCGCGCTAAATAACCAATTTTTAATATAATTGAGGAAAATTTTCTGTATTGTACGAAAAGAAGCCGGTAGAGATTGTGCAAAAAAGCTCAGAAAAAGCCGAAAACCACCCGATCCAGGCCAGAAAGATCCTGCAGTACTTGGACTTTTTGGTATCCTGCCTCCCGCATCAGGGCGGAGACGGCATTCCCCTGGTCATCACCAATTTCAAAGAGAAGAGCACCGCCCTGATCCAGAAGGGGAGCGCAGAGAGAGGGGAGCCTGCGGTAAAAATCCAGTCCGTCAGGACCGCCGTCCAAGGCCATTGCAGGCTCAGCCTGGACCTCTTGCTGGAGCCCGGGGAGTTCCCCCCGGGGAATGTAAGGGGGGTTGGCGGTAATGAGACGGTATTTTCTCTGGGTCACTTCCGGGGGCAGGGAAAAAACGTCTCCTGCTACTGCTGCCACATTGCCGGCTCCATTTAGAGCGAGGTTTTGCTTCAGGTATGAGAAGGCCTGAGAGGAGAGTTCCACCCCCCATACCTGGGCATCGGGACGGGAGACCCCCAAGGCGATGGGGATGCAGCCGCTGCCGGAGCAGAGATCCAAAAGGGTAGGGAAGGGGACGCCCTCAATGAGCTTCAGAGCCGTTTCTACCAAAAGTTCGGTTTCCGGCCTGGGGATCAGCACCCCGGGCCCCACCAGAAAGGGGAGACCAAAGAACTCCCATTCCCCCAGAAGATACTGAAGGGGCTCCCCCGCCAAGCGCCGGCGGAGAAGCTCCTCAAAAACAGCGGCTTTTTCCGGGGAAGGGGATTCCCCACCCCGGGCAAGAAGATCCCCCCGGGAGAGGCCGAAGGCCTTCTGAAACAGGAAGGCCGCTTCCATAGGGGTGTTGTCACCAGCTCCAGGAGCGGCGGCCAGACGGGCCCTGCCTCTGCGGTAGAGTTGTTCCAAAGTCTCTTTCCTGTCGGGGAAAGTGGGGAGGGGGAAGTCACCAAATATCGGCATTGGGGTCCTCCGGGATCACCAGCTTCATGGCGGTGATGGCTACTTCGATCATGCTGTCTTCCGGTTCTGCGGTAGTGAGACGCTGGAGCCACAGCCCCGGAGCCGAAATGATGCGGGTGAGAGGGTTGCTATACCGTCCCGCCAGCTTAATGAGCTCGTAAGCGATTCCCACCACAACAGGCAGGAGCAAAAGCTTTAGAAGCATCCGCACAAGAGCGTTCTGCCAGGTGACGAAGGAGGAAACCAGGATGGAAATGAGGATTACCAGGAAAAGAAAACTGGTGCCGCACCGGGGGTGGAACCGGGTGTACTTCCGTACGTTCTCTACGGTCAGTTCCTCACCGGCTTCGTAGCAGGCGATGGTTTTGTGCTCGCTGCCGTGGTAACCGTAAAGGCGTTTTACATCAGGAAGCCGGGAACTGAGCCACATGTAGCCGATAAAGACCGCCATTTTCACAAGGCCTTCCACCAGGGCCAAAAAGCCTGTGCCGGGAAGGACCGGCCGCAGCAGGGAAGCGGCGCCGGTGGGGATAACAATGAACAGGAGGATGGCAAGGCCCACCCCCAGAACCACCGCTACGGTATTCATCACGGTATTGACGTTGGCTCCCAGGACCTTGGCCAGACCCTGCTCAAATTTGGAGGGTTCCTCCTCTTCCACGCCTGCTTTGTCAGCAGATTTCATCAGGCAGGAGAAACCGGTTTTCAGAGTGTCCACCATATTGAAAATGCCCCGGATAAAGTATGCTTTTTTATACCAAGGCTTCCGGCCGTCTTTATCGGTGGGCCAGGTTTCGGAATCGATGGTTCCGTCCGGCAGGCGCACGGACATAGCCGAAGTAACAGGCCCACGCATCATGATGCCTTCAATTAGGGCCTGTCCTCCAATAGAGGTTTTTTTGCAGCTCAATCCTTTGTACTTCCTTTCGTGTTGTTGGCGTCCGCCAGGGGAAGGACAATACGCACCGAGGTGCCTACGTCCTTCTGGGAATCCAGGCTCAAAGTTCCGCCATGCATTTGTATGATCTCATCCGCCACGGCAAGGCCGATGCCGCTGCCGCGGCGGGTGGTGTGTCCTTTGTAGAAGCGGGTCTTCACCATGGGCAGGTCCTCTTGGGAGATACCGCATCCGGTGTCAGAGACGGTCACCGCAAATTCCGAGTCGTTGAGCCATGCCAGGACAGTGACGGTATCCCCGCTGTCGGAATATTTGAGAGCGTTGTCCAGAATGTTGACAAAGACCTGGCGGAGACGGTTCTTGTCACCGATGACAGGGGCAAAGAACTCCGGCTCCTGGTAGATCAGCTCCTTGTTTTCCTTTTTGGCCCGCTCGGTAAAAATAAGCACCGCGTCGGAGAGCTCCGCCACGGCGTCCAGGCGCTCTTTTTCCAGCACCAGACGCCCGCTCTGCATCCGGGAGAAATCCAGAAGCTCTTCCACCATGGAGGAGAGGCGTTCTGTTTCGTCCATAATGACGTGCATTCCCTTCTGGAAGGAGTCCCTGTCCAGCTCAGCGCCCCCCTGCATCAG
Organism: Oscillospiraceae bacterium; assembly: GCA_019423445.1. Taxonomy (GTDB): domain Bacteria; phylum Bacillota; class Clostridia; order Oscillospirales; family Ruminococcaceae; genus Angelakisella. Next base: position 4,695 of record JAHZBJ010000093.1, on the reverse strand, counting down.
AGTTTCCCCCCAGCCGCGAATGGCAGTGAGGGGGGTACGCAGTTCATGGGAAACCGAGGAGATGAAATCGTTTTTAATCTTTTCGGAGTTGGCCAGTTCCTCTGCCATGTTGTTGATAGAGGCGCAGAGCTCCCCAATTTCATCATCCTTTTCCACTGCAAGGCGGACTTCCAGGTCCCCCTGGGCGATCTGACGGGCGGTTTGTCCTACCTCGCCAATGGGAATGATGATGGAATTGATAAAATAGGAACTGGAGTAGAGAACGAAGAGGATAATGGCCAGCCCCAGCAGGCAGGCGAAGGCGATAAGGGTCCAGATCTGTTGATCGATCCGGGTAAGGGAGACCACGAACCGCATGGCGGAGAGGTCGTCGCTAATGATGCGGGACATGACGGTGATGGCCATCACCTTTTCGCTGCCGATATATCCTACATATTCTCCGATACCGTTCTGGGAGGAGTAGGCGATGTCATAGTCCGGCATTTCCAGGGCGGAACCGGGTTCAAAGCCGCTGGAAGTGATGATGACGTTTTTGTTTCCGTCGATGGCCATAAGCTCCGACTGGGATTTGTACTCATAGTCCTCCACCAGCCGCCTCAGCTGAACCGAGAAGTCTGTGGAACTGTCTTTGGAGTAATTTTCCAGCAGGGTGCTTACCGAGTCGGACCGGGACAGGAGAAACTGCCGGGCGCCATTGTAATAATAGCTCCGAATGGAGATGGAGATAGCAACCACCATGGCGGCGACAATAATCAGAACCACGCCGAAATTGTTGATAAGCCAGCGCTTTGTGATCTTTTTGACTGCCATTGCGGCACCTCCTTTCCAGACTTTTACAGGAGCAGATGTGGACAGATAAAACTTTTAAGAGTTTTCTGCTGTTTGGTCGGGGCAGACCCACTTGTAGCCGAAGCCCCAAACAGTGGTGAGGTATTTGGGGTTGCTGGGTTCGTCCTCGATCTTCATCCGCAGGCGGCGGATGTTGACGTCCACGATTTTGTCATCGCCGAAGTAGCTGTCCCCCCAAACTGTGGTGAGAAGGGAGGCTCGATCCAAGGCAATGTTGGGATTGCGCAGAAAATGTTCCATCAACTGGAATTCCACCTGGGTCAGGTCCACCTTTTTGCCGTTTTTGGTGAGACTGCGGCTGCGGACGTTTAGGACAAAAGGACCGGAAATCAGTTCGTTGTCCGGCTCGGGCCGGACAGAGGACATATTCACCCGGCGGAAAACAGCATCCACCCGGGCTACCAACTCCATAGGGGAGAAAGGCTTGGTAACATAGTCGTCGGCTCCCTGCATCAGGCCGTTTACCTTATCCATTTCCTGGCTTTTGGCGCTGAGCATAATGATGCCGATGGATTTATCCTGTTCCCGGAGTTTTTTGCAGACGGTGAAGCCATCGATACCCGGCATCATAATGTCCAGGACTGCGAGACCAAAGTCCCCCTTGTTTTCCTGGTAGACCCGCAGGGCTTCCTCCCCGTTTGGGACATCTACCACATCATAACCTGCCCGTTTCAGGTTGATTACCACAAATTCCCGAATGGCGTCTTCGTCCTCGCACACCAAAATGCGTTTCATATCATGAACTGCCTCCTTTTTACATAGTGATTCCAGCGGTTTTTGTCAGCTGGTCAGGGCCAGCTCGTCAAAGAAGCTGGAAAAGGGAGAGAACTTCATCTTGTGTCACGGCGTATTCTTCTTCTCGTGGAGAAGAGACCTGAGCATAGTACTCAAAGCTGCCCCGTTTGCCCAGGAGGAAATAGGAAGCGGCGTCAAACTGCTTTGGCGGGGACTGGAGGTCCACCATCTGAATGCGGAGCAGTTCCTGGCTTCGGTCTTCGATATCTCCTCCGTAGAGGAAGAAGATCACCTGGGCGCTTCCCTCCTGGCGGACCGCGGTGACGGTTTCCTTCCCAGAGAACCATCGATCAGGCAGGGTGAGGCTATAGCCCTCGGCGGGGCTTACAAAGGCCCGCCTTACGGTGGTGAACCCCCCGTCTCCCAAGTTCACATAATTGGTAAACAAAAGCTGGTTTCCATCCTCCAGCTCGTCATTTCCAGCAGGCATCCACTCGGTAGGGATGTCGATAATGCCGTCACCGGTAACATCCTGGGAGAAAACGCTGGCCTCTCCGCCGGAACGGATGGTATTGGAAAACAGGATCCCATCGCCTTCGTTCAGGGGCAGGGAGAGCTTGTTGTCATCTATCTGGATCACAATGGAGCACAGGTTTCCCCGTTCGTTGTAGACGTCCACCACCGCACCGTAGACCCCGGCAGAAATAAAGCCGGAGACGGGGGCCTGAAAATCCACCAGCTGGCTGTCCAGATTTACGGTATCCAAAATATCCAGCAGTCCCTACTGGGTTGGCCTGGAGTCGGACTCAGTGGATACAATGAGGATCTCGCTTTTGCCGTCCGCATTGAAGTCGTCAATACACAGCTGAGTGTAGTCTGCGCTGCCCAGCATGGAGAATTCCTTATTCTCGTAGCGATAGGCAGCCACGATCTTTTGGCTGCCTTCAGGCCGCCAGCCAATGACCATGGCCTTGCCGGGATTGGAGTCCAACTGCTCAAAGCGGATGAAGTCGATGTCAGGGCTCAGGCCAGGGTATGTCTTTTCCACCAACCACTGGCCGCTTTCCTGGTCCATAACAGTGATCTGGGCGTTGCCGCCGTTTTGATAACTGTGAAGGACGATGGCCTCGTCCTGTCCGTCGTCGTCGATGTCGTAGAAGGTAAAGGCGGAGCGGTAGTCTCCGCTTTGAGGGTATTTCAGTTTGATATCCTGGCCGATCTGTTCCCGTAGGGCGCGGTCCACCTGGTACTGGGTCTCGGAGAGCTTGGGAGCGTCCAAAAGCTCTTCGGGGCTGGCAGGCATGGGGGAGGTGCAGCCTGTCAGGCATCCTACCAGAAGGAGTATTGCCAGCAATTTTTTCACAGGCGAAGCCCCCTTTCCCAAAAGGTTACAAAACAATACTGTAACAGTATTATTTTAAGCGAACGGGGGGGTTCTGTCAATGAAAACCCATGGATTGGAGGTGTAAATTCAGGGTTCGTTCATAAACCCGTAAAAAGCTGCAAAAGGCGCCCCCATAGGGACGCCTAAAAGACAAGTTACTTTTTTTCGGGGAAGGAAATGGCTTTTTCCGCGTTGTTCACCAGGTTCAGCAAACTGGTGCCAAAGAGGGGATATTCACTGGTGATGGATTCGGTGGACATTTCCAGTTTCTCCGGATTTTGGATTCGTTCCATTCCAGCCACCAGCTTGTCCTGGGCAATGGCTGAGGCGTTGGCCCGGTGCATCTCCATGGCGGCGGAGGAATAGGGATGGGCTACCGATTCAGGAAGTTTAAAAATACCGGGATGGTTGTTTTTGTTGGCGCCGTAAACCACTCGGAACATTTGGTATACCGCCACCATCAGGTAGTCGGAGACTTCCTTGATAAGATCCTGACTTCCGGCTTTGTTGAGCTTGTCAAAGAGGATGTTAAGAGAGTTGGCGATGAGTTTTTTATTGAGCACCGCCAAAATGCTGCCCTGGAACAAGTTTTCTTTTCCGGCTGCGTCGGCCTCAGGAATCTGGTCAATGGAGAGAGTGGTGCCGGAACGGTCCGGGGTACGGCCCAACATGTAGTCGCAGGACACATTGTAATAATCAGCCGCCCGAACCAGGAAATCCAGTCCGCATTCCCGGATGCCCTTCTCGTAATGGGAAAGAAGCGCTTGAGATACCCCAAGGCTTGCAGCGGCGGCCTTCTGGCTGACGCCCTTTTCCTTACGCAGAAGAGTTAATATCCTGGAAAACTCGGAATTCACCTGCTGCACCCTCTCTCCTATACGGAAATGATCCAAACACACAAACACAAAATGACGATGTTTACGCCATGTAAAAAACATTATATTATATACTGCGGGCTTTGTCCACAGGAAAAGTCGGAAAAAAAGTGAGAAAAATGAAAACTGTCAAACTCAACGAAGTTAGGCAGAAAAAATCAGAAAAACCGCCGTGTTTTTCCCCAAAAATTTCCAAGAAAAATTGGTGAACAGGAAAAAAGTCTTGAGACGGTTGCATTTTCTTGGGGATGGGGTATCATGGAAGGGAAGAAATCCAAGGAGGACGTCTATGAAAAATTACCGACTGCACTTCATTCGCCACGGGATGACCGAGTCCAACAAGCGGGGTGCCTATGCTGGGCGCCGCACCGATGCCGAGCTTTCGGTGGAAGGAATCCAAGAACTGCTGCGGTTGAAGGAGGAATACGAGTATCCCAAGGTGGATGCAGTGTTTTGTAGTCCGCTGACCCGCTGTATCCAGACGGCGGGAATTCTTTATCCCGACGCGGATCTCCAGGTGGCTCCTTCCATGGCCGAGATCGACTTTGGAGAATATGATGGACGCACCCTGGAGGAGCTTTCTGACCGGGAGGATTTCCGCCGCTGGCTTCAGAATTCGGTAAAGGAAGCACCTCCTGGGGGAGAGTCCATGGAGGAGTTCACCCAGCGGGTGGCGGTGGGCCTTTCTGCCATTTTGGCTCATGTGATGCGGGAGGAACTTTCGGAAGTGGCCATTGTGACCCATGGCGGGGTGATCCGGGCCATCCTTTCGGCTATGGCGCTGCCCAGGCTTTCCCCATCCCAGATGCTGGTGGGCAACGGCAGAGGCTACACCTGTTTTGCCAATCCTCA
>JAHZBJ010000092.1:7282-8503 GCA_019423445.1 Oscillospiraceae bacterium | reverse complement strand
CCTACCATCTGGTGCTCCTCTGCAAGGACAATACCGGCTACCAAAACCTTTCCTGGCTGGTTTCCCGGGGTTTTACCGAGGGCTTTTATTCCAAGCCCCGAATTGACCGGGAGCTGTTGGAAGGGCATACCGAGGGCCTCATCTGCCTTTCCGCGTGTCTCGCAGGGGAAGTTCCCCGTGCCCTGGCGGAGGGGGATTACGAAAAGGCTCGGGAAGCGGCGCTTTGGTACCGGGACCATTTTGGGGCGGATAACTATTTCATCGAGGTCCAGGACCACGGCATCCGTGAGCAGGCGGAGATCCTTCCGGGACTGGTGCGTCTGGCGGAGGAACTGGGAGTGGGCCTGGTGGCCACCAACGATTCCCACTACCTGCGCCGGGAGGATCATAAGATGCAGCATCTTCTGATCTGCATCCAGACCGGACACACAGTGGACGAAGAGATGCCCCTGGAGTTTCCCACCCAGGAGTTTTATGTCAAATCCGGGGATGAGATGGCGGAGGTGTTCCAGAAGATCCCTTCCGCCCTGGAGAATACCGTCAAGATCGCCCAGCGCTGCAATGTGGAGTTTGAGTTCGGAAAAACAAAACTCCCCCGGTTTGAAGCACCGGGCGGCGAGGACAACGACGCCTATTTCTTCCGCCTCTGCCGGGAAGGGTTGGTGCGCCGCTATGGGGAGAACCCTCCTCCCGAAGCGCGGGAGCGGCTGGAATATGAGCTTTCGGTGATCAAGAAGATGGGATATGTTAACTATTACCTCATCGTCTTTGATTTTATCAATTATGCCAGAAGCGTTGGGATCCCGGTGGGGCCGGGCCGCGGCTCGGGAGCCGGTTCTCTGGCGGCCTACTGTATTGGAATCACCGGTATCGATCCTTTGAAATTTGGCCTGCTGTTTGAGCGGTTTCTCAACCCGGAGCGGGTAAGCATGCCTGATTTTGACGTGGACTTCTGCTATGTCCGCCGGCAGGAGGTCATCGACTATGTGGTGCGCAAGTACGGCGCCGACCATGTGGCCCAGATTGTCACCTTTGGCACCATGGCTGCCCGGGGGGCCATCCGGGATGTGGGCCGTGCCCTGGGGATGCCATACCCGGCGGTGGACCAGGTGGCCAAGATGGTGCCCATGGAGCTCCATATCACCCTGGATAAAGCCATCGAAGGCTCCAAGGAGCTGCGGGACCTGGCTGCGGCGGATCCCAAGGTCCAGGAGCTTCTGG
>JAHZBJ010000092.1:2291-7230 GCA_019423445.1 Oscillospiraceae bacterium | reverse complement strand
CGCCTCCACCCATGCCGCCGGGGTGGTGATCACCCACGACACGGTGGAGAGTTATGTTCCCCTGGCCAAAAACGACGACGCCATCGTGACCCAGTACACCATGACCACATTGGAGGAACTGGGCCTGTTGAAGATGGATTTTCTGGGTCTGCGGAACCTTACCGTTATTGCCGATACGGAAAAGATGGTTCGAAAGCGGGACCCCGGCTTCTCAGTGGACGCCATGCCCCTGGACGACCCGGCGGTGTTCCGGATGCTCTCGGCTGGGGATACCATCGGGGTGTTCCAGTTGGAATCCGGCGGAATGCGCCGCACCATCATGCAGCTCCAGCCCGCTTCGGTGGAGGATATCATCGCCACCATCGCCCTTTACCGCCCAGGCCCCATGGAGTCCATCCCCAAGTATGTGGACTGCCGCCATCATCCGGAGCATGTCACCTATACCACCGAAAAGCTCCGGCCCATCCTGGAAGTGACCTACGGATGCATTGTTTACCAGGAGCAGGTGATGCAGATCTGCCGGGAACTTGGTGGATACAGCTACGGCCAGGCGGACCTGGTGCGCCGGGCCATGAGCAAGAAGAAGGCCGACGTCATGGCCAAGGAAAGGACCCACTTCCTCCAGGGGTGCCGGGAAAACGGCGTGGAGGAGGCGGCAGCCAGCAGGATCTTTGATGAGATGAGTTCCTTTGCCGCCTATGCCTTCAACAAATCCCACGCCGCCGCCTACGCCATTGTGGCTTATCAGACCGCTTGGCTCAAATGCCACTACCCCAAGGAGTACATGGCGGCTCTTCTTACCAGCATTCTGGACAATACCAATAAAGTGATTGAGTATATTGACGAATGCAGCCGTCTGGGGATCCGGGTGCTGCCCCCCCATGTCAATGAGAGCGGTCAGGGCTTCACCGTAGTGGAGGACGGGATCCGTTTCGGCCTTCTGGCGGTGAAGAACCTGGGGAGCGGTGTCATCCAGGAGATCCTGCGCAGCCGGGAGGAGGATGGGCCGTTCCGGAGTTTCCAGGACTTTTATCAGCGCCTTTTCGGCGGGGAGTTAAACAAGCGGTCTCTGGAAAGTCTGATTAAATGCGGCGCTTTGGATGGCTTGGGCGCTAACCGCCGCCAGATGCTTGAGGGCTATCCCAAGCTCTCCGAGACCCTGGCTGCCCGGGAACAGTGGGTCAGCAGCGGCCAGACCAGCCTGTTTGGAGAGGAACCGGACCCCGAGGAAATGACCCTCCCCCAGGTGGAAGAGGATGATCCGGCTCAGCTCCTGGCAGGGGAAAAGGAGGTCACCGGCCTCTACATCTCCGGCCACCCTATGAGCCGGTATGAGTCCCTCTACCAGAGCTATGGGGCGGTGAAGATCATCCGCCTGACGGATCCGGAAGTGAATCAGTCCTACGATAACGCCGTGGTGTATGTTATGGGAATGATCACCGCCAAGCGGCTCAAACTAACCAAGAGCGGGGAGAACATGGCCTTTTTGACGGTGGAGGATATGACCGGCGCCATGGATGTGATGGTGTTTCCCCGGGTATACGCCCAGCATGCCGCCCGCCTGGTGGCGGGGCAGCCGGTGTACCTTCGGGGGCGGGTGTCCCTGAAGGAGGACGAGGCCGCCAAGCTCATTTTGGAGGATGCCATGACGCTGGAGGAGCGGGCCAAAGGCCCCATGCCGGAGCGGGGTGCGTACCCACCTCGCCGTCAGGACCAGCCATCCCAGGAAACTGCTGTCGCGCCTAGCGTCCCCAGTTCCAGGGCAGGGGTGTATCTCCGGGTGGACTCCATGGCGGCTCCAAAGACGGAACGCGCTAAATTGCTGCTCCAGATTTTCGACGGCGCAACCCCTGTCTATTTTAAGGCGGAGGATACCGGAAAGACCCTCCGCGCCCCCCGTACCCTCTGGTGTGATCCCAATCCGGTGCTGCTGCGGGAGTTGGGAAGGACGCTGGGTGACGAGAATGTTAAAAAACTGGATTAGCAGCTCCTCTATTTGTGAAAAACAGTCCTTTACTTCGGGACGGGAAGCCTTTACAATGAAGGGCGGAAGATCCGGGGCCCCGGCCCCATCCTTGAAAACAGGAGGAAAATGATATGAACAATCCCAAGACCATCGGCGTCCTCACCAGCGGCGGCGACGCCCCGGGGATGAATGCTGCCATCCGTGCTGTGGTGCGGGCGGGAATCAACAAGGGCCACCGGGTAGTCGGAGTCCGTCGTGGATATGAAGGCCTTCTCAACGGCGATGTGGAGGAGATGAACCTTCGAAGCGTCTGCGACATTCTTCAGCGGGGAGGAACCATCCTTTACACCGCCCGGTGCGAAGAGTTCAAAACCGATGAAGGGCTCCAGAGGGGCGTTGAGATGTGCCATAAGCTGGGCATCGACGGCTTGGTGGTCATCGGCGGCGACGGTTCTTTCCGGGGCGCCCGGAACCTTTCCAATGCCGGTATCCCCTGCATCGGCCTTCCTGGCACCATTGACAATGATATTGCCTCCACCGAGTACACCATCGGTTTTGACACTGCCGTCAACACGGTGGTGGAGAATGTGGACCGCCTTCGGGATACCTCCCAATCCCACGACCGCTGTTCGGTGGTGGAAGTGATGGGCCGCCACGCCGGATACATTGCCCTCCATGCCGGGGTCTCCTGCGGGGCCATCGCGACGCTGATCCCGGAGCGTCCCTTTGATATTGATCAGGATATCATTGCCCGGATGCGGGCCACCCTGAAAACCGGCAAGCACCATTTTATCGTGGTGGTGGCCGAAGGGGTGGGCAACTCCCAGGAAATTTGCAAATACATTGAGGAAAAGACCGGCATTGAAAGCCGCCTTACCGTTTTGGGCCATGTTCAGCGGGGCGGCACCCCCACTGCAATGGAGCGTGTCCATGCCAGCGTCATGGGATACCGTGCGGTAGAGCTGCTGGAGCAGGGCAAGGGCAACCGTGTCGTGGGGATTCAGAACAACCGCATTGTGGATTATGATATCAACGAAGCGTTGGAAATGACCAAAGACATTGACGAATACCTTTACAAGGTGGCTTACGAGATTTCCATCTGAGCCGAATAAATGCAGTTAAAACGGGAGGCGGCTTTCCAAAGAAGCCGCCTCCCTATTGTTATTTTTCCTTTTTGTGCAAGGGTGCCTTTATTCCGCCAGCACCTTGTCCAGGGCGGCGGAAAAAGCGGAGGGATCCTCCACCGGGATACCTTCCAGCAGCTGCGCCTGGGCGTAGAGCAGCTGGGCGTAAGCCTCCACCTTTTCCTTTTCGCCGGATTGATGGAGCTCCCGGAGCTTCCGGAACACCGGATGACTGCCGTTCAGTTCCAGCACACGGCGGGCGCGAAGCTTCTGATCTCCAGGCATGGAGGCCAGTACCTTTTCCATCTCCAAGGTGATGCCGCCGTCGGTGGTGAGGCAGACGGGGCCGGATTTCAGCCGTGCCGAGAGGCGGACCTCCGCTACCCGGTCTCCCAAGGAGGTCTTTACCGCGTCAAGAAGCTCTTTCTCCTTGTCGTTCTGTTCCTTCACCTGGTCCTTTTCTTCCTGGGTGGCAAGGTCCAGATCGCCGTCGGAAACGGATTTGAACTCGTGGCCGTCGTATTCCCGGAGAGTCCGGACGCAGAATTCATCCACATCATCGGTGAGGTAGAGGATCTCGTAGTCCTTTTCCTTCACCAATTCGGTCTGGGGCAGGTGCTCCAGCTGTTCCCGGCTCTGGCCGCATGCGTAGTAGATGACCTTTTGGTCCTCCTTCATCCGGGAAACGTATTCTTTCAAGGTAACCGGCTTCTCCTCCTTGGAAGAGGTGAAGAGGAGCAGGTCCTTCAGGAGATCGGATTGGGCGCCGTAGGAGCTGTAGACCCCATACTTCAGCTGGAGGCCGAAAGCCCGGAAGAACTCCTCATATTTCTCCCGCTCGTTTTGGAGCATGTGTTCCAGTTCTCCGGCGATCTTTTTTTCCAGCCGCCCGGCGATGAGCTTCAGCTGGCGGTCATGCTGAAGCAGTTCCCGGGAGATGTTGAGGCTCAGGTCCTGGGAATCCACCAGCCCCCGGACAAAGCTGAAGCAGTCCGGCAGCAGGTCGGGGCAGCGGTCCATGATGAGGACGCCGCTGGCGTAGAGCTGGAGACCCTTTTCATAGTCCCGGCTGTAGAAATTATAGGGGGCCCGGGCGGGGATGAAGAGCAGGGCGTTGTAGGTGGCGGCGCCCTCGGTGCTGCTGCGGATCACCTTGAGGGGGGCGGAGAAATCCCCGAATTTGTCCTGGTAGAAACGGTCAAGTTCCTCCTGGGTCACCTCGTTTTTGGACTTTTTCCAAAGAGGGATCATGGAGTTGAGGGTTTCCGTCTCGGTATAGTCCTCATACTCATTTTCGCTCCCCTCCTTTTTACGGCTGCGGGTGACTTCCATTCGGATGGGGTAGCGGATGTAGTCGGAATATTTTTTCACCAGTCCCTGGAGTCGGTATTCCTCCAGGAATTCGTCGTAATTCTCTTCCTCGGAGTTATCCTTGAGGGTAAGGATCACCTGGGTGCCCACCTCGTCCTTCTGGCAGGGGGTGATGGTGTAGCCGTCGCTGCCGTTGGATTCCCAACAGAAAGCTTCGTCCCCCTCCACCGGGCGGGTCAGCACCCGGACATTCTTGGCCACCATAAAGGCGGAATAGAATCCCACGCCAAACTGTCCGATGATGTCGATGTCCTGGTTTTCCTTGCCGTTTTCCTCCTTGAAGGCCAGGGAACCGCTTTTGGCGATGGTTCCCAGGTTTTGTTCCAGCTCCTCCCGGGTCATGCCGCAGCCCCGGTCGGAAATGGTGAGGGTCCGAGCCTTTTTGTCAGGGGAAATCTGGATGAAGAGATCCTCCCGGGAGAGGCCGGTGTGGCCCTCTTGGAGAGAATTGTAGTAACGCTTGTCCATGGCGTCGCTG
>JAHZBJ010000092.1:2013-2281 GCA_019423445.1 Oscillospiraceae bacterium | reverse complement strand
GGAGATCAGCTCCCGGAGGAAGATCTCTTTGTGGGTATAAATGGAATTGATCATCAGGTCCAGCAGCCGCTTGGACTCCGCTTTAAATTGTTTTTTGGGCATGAAGCCCACCTCCATTGAAGTGTTTTTTAGCACTCTTCTATTATGAGTGCCAACGATATCTTTATTATACCCCATTCTTCAGGGAAATCAATGGCTAAATTGTAAATTCCCCCCATGAAAAATATGAGCAGCCGTTTCCTTTACTTGTCCTTGGCTCTGTGGTATC
>JAHZBJ010000092.1:0-2003 GCA_019423445.1 Oscillospiraceae bacterium | reverse complement strand
AGGGGCCCGGCGTTTTTCCGGAAGCGGTCCTGGAAAAGGGAAGAGAAGGCGGCGCCTGTATAAGCCTGTATAAGGCAGCAGGAAAATGGAGGGAGGTTTATGAATCAGATGGAGAATAAAACAGGGGATGCACTGAAACAGGAGAACCGGCGCAAAGTTCTGAAGGTACTGGAGGAGCGGGAGATCCCTTTTGAGATGGAGGAGCATCCCGCTGCCCATACCATTCAGGAAATGATGGAGCTGGGGCTTTCCCATCCGGAATGGGTCTGCAAAAACCTGTTCCTCCGGGATGCCCGGGGACGGCGTCACTTCCTGGTGACCATCCGGGGAGATAAGCACGCGGATCTTGCCAGGCTGGCGGAGGAGATGGGCAGCACCAAGCTGAGCTTTGCTTCCCCTGAGCGGCTGATGAAGTACCTGGGGGTGGAGCAGGGATCGGTTTCCCCCCTCTGCATCCTTAACGACAGCGAAAAGGAAGTGGAGGTATTCTTTGACCGGGATCTCCGGGATCAGCCCCTGCTGGGCGTCCATCCCAACGACAACACCGCCACCCTGTACCTCTCTTGGGAGACGGTGCGGGAGATCATCGGGGATCATGGCAATTCTTTCCAAGAGATCACAGTTTAACCTCCCGGCGCGGTCCATCCCCCCGGAGGCAGAGAAAAGCGGCCCCTACAGGATGGGGGCCGCTTTTGTTGGCTTACGTCTTTTGGAAGGGGACGGTTTTCTGTGGGGCTGTTAAGGACGGAGGGGGAACTTTTCCATTTTTCTTTCCCCGGCTGTCACTGGAAGGGGCAGGGGAGAGTTCCCAGGGGGAGGAGCCCTGGCCCAGTGCCGCTGCCCCCCGGCGGTTCAGCTCCAGCATATGGTTCCAGAACCGCTGGGGACAGTGGGTCCGGCGGCACTGAGGGTTCAGGCGTTCCTCAATGGCGATGGTGTCGTAATACCGACGCCAAAGGCTCTGGTACCGGGCTTCCCCAGGGGCGGGGGGAGCAAGGTCAAGTTCCTCCACCGGCCGGATCTCCATCCGCCCCTCCCGATGAAGAAGGGCGGCGCCGTGGACTTTATCGTGAATGAGGAAGGCTTCTCCGGGAAAACGGCCAGCGAAGTGGGAGGCTATCAGGGGCAGAACAAAAGCCCGGGGCTCGATTTGCCCGGCCAGAACGCCGCCGCAGTCCTGGAACCGGAGAAATTCCATGAAATGGTGGGCCTCCCCCTGGACCTGCCGCTGGATCTGGAATACCCTGGCCACTACCGGGTCCCCCAAGAGACGGGTAGCGGTGCGGCCCTGACGGAAGACCAGGCAGAGAAAGGCGTGGATGGCCCTGGCCTTATCCTCCTCATCGGAGAGAAAGGCCGTTTCGGTCCAGGAGGCAGCTTCGGGGGAGAGCTGCCGGAGTTTTCGCCACACCCGGGCAGCCTCCTCCCGGCGGGAAGGGATAAACAGCTCCGGCACCAGGGAGAGCCGGGGCTCTTCTGCCCCCCAGATATCCAGAGGCAGCCGGCGGCTGCGGTAGCTCTCGAAGACGCAGCAGAGGAGCCCCTCCAGGGAGCCGTCGTAACGGAAGATCAGATCTGCCCGGTTAAGCATTGCATCACATCCTCTCGGGTAGGCAGAAGGTTTTCTGTGGGGAACAGAGAGAGCTGTTCCCCCTGGAGATATTGGGAATCCAGCAGAGCCGCTTCCCGCTCCGACATCATGGCCCGGAGGATCCCCTCCGGGGTGGCGCGCAGCCCTTCGGGCTGCCGGCCCCGGCAAAGGAGGAAATACTGGGCCCGTTTCAGCACCACCCCGAGCTTTTTCAGCTGAGGCCAGTCCAGGGTGCTGTGGCGCCGGGCGGTGACGATTCTGCGGGCGCTTTTCACCCCGATTCCAGGAACCCGCAACAGAGTCTCGTAAGGGGCGCGATTTACCTCCACTGGAAATTCTTCCATGTGATTCAGAGCCCAGTTGCACTTGGGATCAAGGAAGGGGTTAAAGGAGGGGTGGGCTTCGTCCAACA
>JAHZBJ010000009.1:18587-29076 GCA_019423445.1 Oscillospiraceae bacterium | reverse complement strand
TCAGGAGGAATCCGCCGTGTCGGATGGAGATCCCCAGGTCCAGGAAGGGGAGTGGTTGGCCTCGGAGTACTTTGACGATGCCCTTTTTGTGGGGGATTCCATTACCGAAGGCATCAAGCTTTATGATGTGATGAGCAATGCGACGGTGCTGGCTGATACCGGCGTCAACCTCAACAGCCTTTATACCAAGGACTCCATCGAACTGGAGGACGGCAGCAAGGTCCCGATTTTGGAGGCCACTCAGTATTACAATCCCGGAAAGATCTATCTGATGATGGGTGTCAACAGCCTCCTTTCCGATGAAGAAACCTTCCGGGCCGACTATGGCCGTGTGGTGGATACCCTGATGACCCAGCATCCCGACGCCATACTTTATATCCAGTCCATCCTGCCGGTGACGGCGGACTACGAGCAGCGGTCCGACGCTGTGGCGGATAATGCCAAGATCGACCGCTACAACGAGATTCTGAAAGAGCTGGCGGCGGAGAAGGGTTGCTACTACCTCAATGTGGCGGAGGTTTTCAAGGACGAGAACGGCTGCCTTCCCACCGACGCCAGTCCCAAGGACGGCATCCACTTCGGTTCCTCCTGGTACCGCAAGTGGTTTGATTACCTGCGCACCCATGGGGCACAATGACCCCTGTCATATTTCAAAGAAAAGAGAGGTTCTCAAAACAGATGAAACGAATTGCAACCTTTGTGCTGGCACTGGTCCTTTCCCTTTCCCTGGCTGCCTGCGGCGGCTCCGGTTCCGGGTCCTCCGCTTCCGTCAAGGATGTGGACCCCGCTGCTTTGGCCGACGATATGCTGGAGGCTCTGGCCCCCCAAGGGGAGATGCTGGAAGTCAGCGGCGACGTAGCCGCCAACTACTACACCATGGGGGAAGAAGTGTCCTCCTATAAGATCTATGTCAGCAGCATGTATATCGGCGAGGAGGTAGCGGTTTTCCAGCTTTCCGACGCCGCCCAGGCTGATACCGCGAAAAAGATGTGCGAAAAGCGGATTCAGGACCTGAAGGATAGTTTCGACGGCTATCTCCAGGAGGAATATACCGCCGTGGATGAGAACGCCACCGTTCTTTCTAACGGAAACATCGTGGCCATGGTAACCGGCACCGCAGATGGGGTGGCGGCTGCAAAAGAGGTGTTTGAGAAGGCCTTCCAGTAAAGAGGAGACTTCCGGAGCGGGAGAACCGCTCCCAGGAGGAGGGAGAGGACGGTATGCTTACCGAGAGTTTTGTGTTGGTGGTGCTGGTGCTGCTGATGAGCTATCTGACGCTGCGTTCCGGCAAGCAGGGGGTCGCCCTGATCCTTCTGCCCCTGGTGGTGGTGCCCCTGACCAACCTGCTGGCCAGCGGCCTTGCGCCTCAGCTGGATAAGCTCAGCGAAGCTATGAGCGCCAACCATTGGCGGGTCCTGCTGGTGATGGCTGCCCTGGCGGTGACCATGGGACTGGTGGGAGGAATTTCCAGAAATATCAAAAAGAAGGGCCCCCGGCGTACTTATATGTTTTTGTGCGGGGGGTTCAGCCTGATCTTTTCGTTTATGATCATCCGGGCGGTACTCCCAAACCTGTAAGGGCTGGGGAAAAGCCCGGAAGGATTTAGGGAGCCGCCCGGCTGTGGAATTTTCACGGCCGGGCGGCCTTCCTGTGGGGCCTTTCGCTGGATGGAGAGTTTGGAGACATAATTTTATCTTTTTTGAAGTCAGAGGCGGGACAGCATCGTCTACATAAACGAAGGACGAGAACGCGATGTGGGTGGTGATGGACAGCGGGATGACCAATGAACAATTCGGCAGGGTGGTGGAGCAATACCAGAAGCTGGTTTACACCATCTGCTACCAAATGGTCCGTGACCATTACGAAGCCCAGAACCTGGCTCAGGAGACCTTCCTTTCGGCCTACACCCACATCGACCGATGCAGGGAGGAGGACATGAAGCCATGGCTCTGCCGCATCGCCTCCAACAAAGCCAAGGATTACCTGAAAAGTGCTTACGCCCGCCGGGTGCAGCTGGCCCGGGAGGACGAGGAGGGCCAGGAAGCCGAGTTCCGGAGCATCCCGGATCCGGAGGGTTCTCCCGACGAGCAGCTGATGGTATCCCAGGGAGCTGAGGCCATCCGGGAGATGATACGGTCTCTTCACGAACCCTACCTGAAAGTTTCCGTCCTGTACTTTCTGGAAGAAAAGGACGTGGATGAAATCGCATTGACCTTGGGACGCCCCCGAAAAACCATCCAAACCCAACTGTACCGCGCAAAACTGACTCTACAAAAAATGATTAAGGAGGGAGCATAGATGAGCAAAGGAGAGGAGCAGCTTTTGTTTGATGACAGCACCGGCTGTCTTACCAATTACGCCCTGGCCAGCCTCATAGACGGCTCCCTGGAGGAGTTGCAGCGTCTGGAGGTCTCGGAGCATCTGTCCTTCTGCGACGCTTGCGTGGAGCGTTACACCGCCCTGCTTACCGACGACAGCCTCCTGGAGGCGCCGGAGCTGATGAAACAGGGAGTGCTGCAGCAGCTGCGGAGGAAGGCCGCCCGGGTACTGGTGAACCGCTACTTCCATATGGGCGTGGCGGCCTGCCTGACCTTGATTCTATGGGGGGCCGGCGTGTTTGGCAACATGACGGAAGTCCCCGACCACAAGCGGCAGGAGCCCGGAGAGCCCAGGATGTCTGTGAGCCGCTACCTGGACGATATGGCCTCCGGATTCACCGGCGGTCTGAACCAATTTATGAACCAATTCCCCACCATTGACTTGAGAGGAGCCTTCGAAAATGAGAAAGAGTAGGTTTTTCAGTCTCCTGTGCGCATTCTGGCCCGGCGCCGGTGAGATGTACCTGGGGCTGATGAAGCGGGGCGTGGCCATCATGGTGGCCTTCTGGGGGGTGATCGCCCTGATCATGGCCTTCCAGGTGGACCTTCTGCTGTTCATCCTGCCGGTGCTGTGGTTCTATTCCTTCTTTGACACCCTCACTCTGCGGAACCTGGACTACAACGCCCTGGTGGAGCTTCAGGAGCAGGACGAGTTTTTCTTCCAGGACTTTTTGGGGGAGAAGCAGAGCGTCCTGGGGTCGATGAAGAAGCACCATATTCTTCTGGGGTGGGGCTGCATCTTTCTGGGCACGGCCCTTCTCTATGACCGGATCATCCGGTGGCTTTGGTGGAACGACGCGGTACCCGGCTGGGTCAAGACCCTCCTGGATACTGTCCCCAGCCTGGTGCTGGCCTTTGGAGTCATCGCTTTGGGCGTGTGGCTGATCCGGGGCAAGCGGATGCCCGCCGATACGGTGGAGGATTACCCTCAGTACCATCAGGACGCCCATAGGGAGAGCGGAAAAGGAGAATAAGACGCCATGAACGAGCTGCAAGAAAAAGATACCCTGACCCCTTCCCAGGGGAGCGGGGAGGAGATGGATACCCCAAAAGAGGTTTGTGGGGAGGAAGAGAGAGCCCCTGAGGAAAGAGTTCCGGCAGAAAGCCAGGAGGAAAAGGTCGGGGAAGCCGCACCGGAACAGGTTCCCGGGGAGGCAGTTTCGGGGAGTAAGGCTCCGGAGGAAGCGCCCAAGACGGTGTTTGCGCCCCTGCCCTGGGAGAAGGTTCCCGGCGGGGACAGCCGGAAGAAGGAGAAAGCCCGTCTCCGGGAGGAACGAACCCGGGAACAGGCCCAGGAACAGGCCCGCCGCCAGGAAGAGAAGGCGGAGAAGGAAGCGAGACTCCTGGAGGCCCGGTTGGAGCGGGAGAACCGCAAGGCCCAGGAGGAGCAGCGCCGCCAGGAAGAGAAAGAGCGCCGGGAGGAGGAACGCAAGCTCCGGAAAGAGGAAAAGGCCCGGCAAAAGACGGTGCGCCGGGTGGGTACCATGACCTTGGGTGTGGCCCTTATCGCCATTGGCGCCGCCATCCTGGCTTATATGGTTAACCCCAATTTCAATCTCCAGATGGTGGCCTACCTGGCCCCGGTGATCCTCATCAGCCTGGGACTGGAGGTGCTGATCCGCTACTTCTTCAGCAAAGACCGCACCTACAAGTACGATTTCGTCAGCGGCATCATTTGTATTTTCCTGGTGGCAGGGAGCTTTGGAGTGGCGGCTGTCCCTTATGTCATGTATTATGTCAGCCCGGACCGCTTCGCCGCAGAAAACACCCTGATACAGGATGTGGACGACAAGGTCTACCAAGCCTTCCAGGGGGACCAGCGGGTAAAGGATTACTATGTCAACGGCGGCGTGGGGACCGATGGGCCTTATGCCCAGCGGGATGAGAAGGGAAACTGGATCTACGAGCTGGACTATCTCCACCTCCATGTGAACCTTCTTTACAGCTGCGCCGACGAAGCGGAGTTTACTGAGGTCTGCCGGGATCTCATCGACGCTCTGGCGGCCCAGGGGCTGACCGGCGACGGCGGTCTCTACCTCTCCTTCCAGGCCCCTGAGAACGATGAAGGAATCCGGTATGAACTGAATTTGGATAACCGGCTCCAGCTGGAGATGGACAGCCAGCACCTCATGGAGTTGGTGACCCCCATCTACAGCCAGCCCACCCTGGAAAACGGCTGGCTCCCGGGGGGCTATGAGGAGATTGCCGCGGATTACGGATATCTCATGGCCGATCACTTTGCCATCCTCCTGGAGGATTACAGCGGGGAGGATGCCCAGCTCTACTATGATCTCCTTTACGCAAGTGGGGAGGCCGCTGCCGAGGGGTATTACAGCTACGTCACCGGGGAGGATGTTGCAGTTTCGGAGGAGGGCCAGGAGCCCCCGCCGCCGGAAGCCGCTGAAAGCGCCGCTTCCGTGGAGTCCGCCCCTGTGGAGGAAAGCTCCGCCGACTCTGTTGTGGATTATGGCACCGAAACCGCTCCGGCCCCTTCTTTGGCCGCTTCCGCTTGACGGGGCACTCAGAGACTCACGCAGCTGCCTGCTTTTGCCTTTTCCCGAGGGCGGAGCAGGCGGCTTTTTTGCTGCCGCAGCCTATATCCTCTTTCCTTTTGAAGCAACCTTTGGTATACTGAAACAAAGAAAGAATGAATCGCCGGGGACCGGCGGAAGGAAAGGAGTGCTTTGGGATGAACGAGCAGGTAATCCAGATCGCCAAGCGGATCAAGGAGCTCCGGGAAGTGCTGGAAATGAGCCTGGAAGATGTGGCCATGCAGCTGGGAGTCTGCATTGAGGACTACAAGCGGTACGAGGAGGGGAAAGACGACATCCCCGTGGGGGTGCTCTACGGCGCCGCCGCCCTGTTCCAGGTGGACCCCACCCTGCTTCTCACCGGCAAGCCCCCCAAGATGCGCACCTACGCCCTGGTGAAGCGGGGCGCGGGCCTGGAGATTGAACGCTATCCCGGCTACCGTTTCAGTTCTCTGGCGACCAACTATGTGGGCCGGGAGATGGAGCCTATGATCGTCAACATTGAGCCCATCACAGAGGAGCCGGAGTACTTCTGCCACAGCGGCCAGGAGTTCAACTTTGTCCTCAAGGGCACCGTCAAGGTGCTGCTGGGGGACCATGAGCTGATCCTGGAGGAAGGGGACAGCCTCTATTTCGATCCCCGGATGTCCCATGCCCAGGTGGCGGTGGGGGGACCTGCCACTTTCCTCACCGTTATCAACGAACAGGCCACTGCCTACGGCAACCCCACCATCCTGGACCCCAAAAAGGACCGGGAGCATACTTTTAAGGACTGAGAAGGGCAAACGCCCCATCCCCGGGCCAGGTGCCCGGAAACAGAAAGCAGCCCGGCGATCCCAACGGATCGCCGGGCTGCTTTTCTTTGCTGTTACGGCGCCAGGAGCAGCCGGGGTTTTTCCAGGGCGGAAAAGACCTCCCGATGGACGGCGGAGAGGCCGCTGTCGGTGATGAGGATGTCCCCGAAATCCAGGGCGGCCAGCTGGTGTACCGAGCGGTAGCCGAACTTCTGGGACACTGCCAGAAAGATGGACTGGGCAGCGAAGTCCGGCAGATGGGAGAGAATATTCAGCTGGGAGAGATCCTGCATGGTGTAACCGGCCTGGATGTCCACCCCGTCCACCGAGGTGAAGGCCTTGTTGACAAAGATGGAATTGAGGTTGCTGGTGAATTTGGGCCCTCCGGTATAGAGATTCTCCACGTTCTGGAGCAGTTCCCCCCCAATGAGGTAGAGGTGTTTGATGCTGGAGGAAAGCTCGATGGCTACGTTGAAGTTGTTGGTTACTACTGTCAGGTTTTTCAGCCGGGTCTGGGCCCGAATCTTCTGGGCCAGCAGGTAGCACACCAGGCTTTCACCGATGAAAACGCTGTCCACCTCCCGGATTAAGGAGAGGGCTGCCGAGGCGATGCTGTCCAGAGCAGGAATATTCCGTTGGGCCAGCCAAAGGGGATCCTCGGAACGGAAGGGGCCGGAGCGGGCGCTTTTCACCAAACGTACCCGGCCTTCGTTCATGGTGATAAGGCCTTCCCGGCGCAGCTGAATCAGGTCCCGGTAGGCAGTGGACCGGGAGACCCCCAAGGAATCCGCCAGGCGGCTGATGGAGGTTTCCTCCTCATCGTGGAGAATAGCTTTGATTTTTTCGATGCGCTCCAAAGGCAGCATGACAGTCTCTCCTTTCGGCGGGCCGGGTCAGACGGTAATGAACCGGATATTCCGCCGGGTCATCTCCCTGGGATAGCTGGGGTCTACCTGGCGGTTGGTGACAATGGTGTCCACAATGTCCTCCACCGGACCGATCTTGTGGGCGCTTTGGTAGCCGAATTTGGTGTGGTCGCAGAGGAGAATGACATTCTGGGCGATTTTCCGGGCGCAGGCGTAAAGGCTGAACTGGGAGAGGTCGTAAATGGTGAGCCCCACCTTCAGGTCCAGGCCGCTGACTCCGATAAAGGCCTTGTTGACAAAGACCTTATCCAGTTCCATGGGAAGTTTGGGGCCTCCGGTGTAGATGATGCCGTTCATCTCCACCAGCTCCCCGCCGATGAAGTAGATGTTCCGGTTGTAAGGGGCCAGTTCGCAGGCGGCGCTGAGGTTGGTGGTGACGATCTTCAGGTTGGGGAAGGTCTTGAGGAGCCGTGCAAAAACGTAAAAAGTGGTGCCGCCCCCCAGGAAAATGGAGTCATCATCCGCAAGGAGCTTTACCGCCTCCCGGGCCACCGCCTCTTTTTGCTCCAGGTTGGGGATCCGGGGAACAGGGAGCCGGGGAAGGGCGGACTGAGGGTCCAGGGTGGGGTGTTCCCGGAGGACGGCGCCCCCGTGAGAACGCAGCACCCGGCCCTCCCGGGCCAGATCCTCCAAATCATGGCGGATGGTGACCATGGAGGTGCCCATTTCCGCCGCCAGCTGGGATACCATGACGGTGCCGCTGGCGGCCAGTACCTGGAGGATTTTTTCCTGACGCTGGCTTTTGTTCATGGTGGATGGCCCTCCTCTGATCTTTCTTTTTTGAATCGAAACACCAGAAAAACAGAAGCAGAATTTCTTTTCTGAAATTATAGAACAAATCCATAAAAAAATCAAGAATTTTACAAAGATTTTGCATAACACATATGATTTTCCCTTGACGAACCTATTTTTTCTCTATATAATCAAGTTGAGATGCGAAAAGAGAAAGAGAAAGCTATGAAAATGATTTTCTTTTTAAGAAAAACTTTTCGTTTCTGAATCAATAAAGAAATTGAATTCGCATCTTAAAAAGAACAAATCATGGCAAAAGAAACAACGGAAGGACACAAGGAGGAAAGAAAATGAAACGATTGGCAGCAATCCTGATGGCCTGCATGATGCTGCTGGCCTGCACCGCCTGCGGATCATCCGACGCCAGCTCTGCTCAGGAGAGCGGCTCCACTGCCGAAGGTAGCACCACCGGAGACCGGATTGTTATTGAGTACTGGCACCGGAACTCGGAGAACGCCGGCGGCCCCACCATCGAAGCCTATGCCAAAGCCTTCAACGAGAGCCAGGACCGCTACGAAGTTAAGCCCGTCTTTATGACCGACGCCTATAAGGGAATCATGCAGAAGCTTATGGCGGAAGCGGCGGCTGGCAAAGCCCCTGCCGTGATCCAGGTGGGTTACTCCTGGCTGAACTTCCTGGCTGAAAACTATGAAGTCACCGATATTAAGGAGATCGACAGCGCCTATCTGGACAACTACCTGCCCAACATCGTGGAACTGTGCACCACCACCGACGGCCAGGTGGCCGGTATCCCCTATTCCTTCAGCTGCCCCATTATGTATTACAACTGCGACCTGCTGGAGCAGGCCGGCATTGACACCACCACCCTCCCCGAGACCGTCGAGGAGCTGTATGACTGGGCCCGCCAGGTGAAGGCCAACACCGGAGAGTATGGTCTGGCCATGGCTGCTTCCACCGACTTCTGGCTGGAGCAGTGGGAGATCGAGTCCAACGGCGGCCGTATGGTGGAGTACAACGACGACGGCACCATGACCGCTACCTTTGCCTCTGCTGAGGGCGCTGAGGCCCTCCAGGCTATGGCTGACCTGATCAATGTGGATAAGGCTGCCACCTATGTCACCGGCGAGGCCATCAAAGAGGCTTTCACCAGCGGCAAGATCGCCATGATCGGCGCCACCGTGGGTTGGAGCGCCGGCATCCAGGCGGGCGCCAACTTCGAGATGGCCACCGGCCCCATGCCCGTCTATGAGGGCAAGACCCCCAGAGTCCCTGTTGGCGGCAGCTTCCTTGCCATCACCGCTCTGGATGAGGAGACAAAGGAAGGCGCTTGGGAGTGGATCAAGTACAGCACCTCCAAGGAAGCCTACCTGGATTGGACCAAGGCTACCGGTTATCTTCCCCCCAGCATCGACTCCCAGGCCATGCCTGAATTCCAGGCTTACCTGGAGGAGAACCCCCTGCTGGTGGGTCCCATGGAGCAGGTTAGCGACGTGGTTCCCTTCGTGGCCTTCCCCGGAGACGTGGGACTGGAAATCGAGCAGGGACTGCTGGATATGCGGGACACCATCATGAACGGCTCGGTCAGCGCCCAGGAGGCTCTGACTGAGATGCAGAACAAGGCCAACGAGATGATGGCGGCCGGCTGACCGGACCCTTTTCAAAAAGCTGTGGAGCAAACGGGGAGAGAGGCCGGACGCTTCTCTCCCCGTTTTTCAGAGGACAGCCGCCAGGGGGGCGGCGGAAAGGACAGAAAACATGAATAGACTTGTGATTTCCGGCTACGGCTCCAATTTCAACAATTATGACCATCTTTATGACATCCTGGACAAACTGCGCTTCGCTCAGGCCGGGGTGGAGTTTTGCATTTTTTCGGATAAACCCGATTATCTCCGGGGCATGATGGGTCAAACAGAGCGGTTCAAGGAGTTTTACACCACTCTCCATGGCCCTCACGTGGAGATAGAGCCTTCTTCCGCTCTGGACAGCCAGGCCCACCGCACGGCGATCCAGGCTTTCCGGGATTCCGCCCAGTATTATCACGCTTTTTCTTGCCACTCCATTGTGATGCACACCAATCAGTGCGTGGTGCCTCCTGAGGTGAAAAAGCAGATGCAGGAGAATGTGGTGTCCACCGTTCTGGAGATGTCCCAGATTGCTGACGAGACTGGGATGAAGCTGCTGATGGAGAATGTGGGAGAAGACATTTTCTCCAGCCTTCTGTTTGACCAGGAGGAGTTCATTGCTCTGTTCGACCGGCTGCCCAAGTCGGTGGGGTGCCTGCTGGATGTGGGTCACGCCATCATCAACCGCTGGGATATCCCCGGAGTGGTGGAGGCCCTGGGAGACCGGGTAGAGGCCTACCACCTCCACAACAACGCCGGAGATGCTGACAGCCACCGGCCCATGTTTGAGGAGGGGCTGCGGTACAGCCGGGAGGACTTCCGGAAGCTGTTCCGGGTCATGGAGGAGAAGTCCCCCAAGGCGGACTGGATCCTGGAATACGCCCCTGGGGAGCATATCACTACCCAGCTGATGGTGGAGGAAGTACGTACCCTCCTGGAACTGAAAAATTCCTGAGAGGGAGGGAGAAGGGTTGAACAAGATTCTGTCCGGGGCGGGGAAGCCCAGGGTGCTCACCAAAAAGCAGCACCGCCGCAGGGAGCGGCTTCTGGCCTACCTGCTTCTTACCCCCACCCTCATCGTTTTTGCGATATTCATGTTCTGGCCGGTGATCTACACCTTTTATCTCAGCTTTTTCAAGTGGAACATGGTGAGCCCCAACAAGAAGTTCGTGGGGCTGGACAACTTTGTCCAGATCCTCCAGGACGACGTGATGCACAAAGTCCTGGCCAATACCCTCTGGTACATCATCCTTTTTATCCTCATCGATTTTATCCTGCCTTACATCATTTCCTATCTTCTTTCCTTTGTGGTGAAAAAGGGATCCTCCTTCTTCAAGGTTTCCCTTTTCGTTCCCAGCCTCATCTCCCTGGTGGTAGGGGCCATCATCATGTCCTGGATCTTCAATCCCCTTTCTGGTCCTCTTGCCACTATCACCAAGGCCTTCGGCCACGATTTCCCCATATGGAGTCAAACCAGCGGCTTGG
>JAHZBJ010000009.1:5583-18577 GCA_019423445.1 Oscillospiraceae bacterium | reverse complement strand
GCTTGGTCATTGTGGTGCTGAGTCTCATAACATCCTGGAAGATATTCGGCTATAACGTCATTGTGCTTCTGGCCGCCACCGCCGGCGTCCCCATAGAGCTCATCGAGACCGCCAAAATTGAAAAGACCCCCAACTGGGAGATCTTCCTCAAGATTGTGGTGCCCATGAGCTCCGCTACCGGCATCTATGTCTTCCTCATCACCCTGGTATGGGGGATGCAGTGGGTCTTTACCCCCATCAACGTCCTCACCATGGGCGGTCCCAACAACGGCAGCTCCAATATCATCTTCGCGGTGTACAAGGAAGCCTTCACCATCTTCCAGACCGGTTCGGCTTCGGCCCTGGCGGTGCTGACCATGATCTTCTTTGTCATCCTGCTGCTGCTGGAGATCAAATTCGTGGAGAAGGGAGTCTACTATGAAAATTAAGCCTGGAAAGATCCTTGTCTACCTTCTCCTCATCCTCCTGGTAGTGGTGATGCTGTATCCCATCGTTTTCGCTGTGGCCAATTCCTTTAAAACCCAGAAGGAGCTTTATGCCGACGTCCTCTCCCTCTGGCCCAAGAACCCTACCTTGGAGAACTACGAGACCATCGCTACCCGTATCGACTACTTCCGGGTGGTGATGAACACCCTCACCATTGCCACCATCGTCATGGTGTTTAAGGTGTTCACCAGCTTCATTGTGGCCTACGCCTTTGTTTTCCTCCGGTTCCCGGGGAAGAACATCCTCTACTTTATCCTTATCAGCACCATGTTTATCCCCTTTACCGTCACCATGATCCCCAACTACATCACCCTTTCCAAGATGGGGCTGACGGACAACATCTACGGCGTGCTGTTGCCTCAGCTCAGCGACGCCATGGGGATTTTCCTTTTGCGGCAGCAGATGCGGTCCATCCCGGCGGCCCTCTTTGAGGTGGCGAAGCTGGAAAAGACGCCCCACTTCAAGATTATGACCACCCTGATTCTGCCCATCATCCGTCCGGCGGTGATCTCTACCGGCATCATCTTCTTTATCAACTCCTGGAATGAATATGTGTGGCCCACCCTGATCCTGAAATCCGAGGAAAACTTCACCCTCTCCCTTGCCCTTCAGCAGTTTGTGGGGGCGGAGGGAAGCCCGGATATGGCCATCTCCATGGCCATGGCCACCGCCACTATGATCATTCCGTTGGTTCTGTTTACCTGCTGCCAGAAATACATTATGAGCACCTATGCCAGCTCCGGCATCAAGGGGTAAGGGGGAACATATGAAAAGCATCCAATTCAAAAATGTCACCAAGGCATACGACAAAAACGTCGTGATCCGGGACCTGAACCTCACCATCGAGTCCGGGGAACGGGTGACCCTGCTGGGGCCCTCCGGCTGCGGCAAGACCACCACCCTCCGGATGATCAGCGGCCTGGAGGATATCACCTCCGGCGACCTGCTCATGGGAGGAAAGCGGGTCAACGATGTGGAAAGCGGGGACAGAAACATCGCGATGGTGTTCCAGAACTACGCCCTGTTTCCCCATATGACCGTATTCAAGAACATCGCCTTCGGCCTGCGCACCTACAAGCTCCCCAAGGACGAGGTGAAGCGCAGGGTGGATGACATCATCCGGACCCTGGAGCTCACCGGCCTGGAGGAGCGTCTGCCCCGGCAGCTTTCCGGCGGCCAGCGGCAGCGGGTGGCCCGGGCGGCGGTGAAAAAGGCGGACTACTTCCTGCTGGACGAGCCCCTTTCCAACCTGGATGCCCAGCTGCGGATGCAGGCCAGGAAGGAGCTGGTAAAGCTCCACGAGATGTATAATCCCACCTTTGTCTATGTTACCCATGACCAGATCGAAGCCATGACAGTTGGCCAGAAAGTGGTGCTGATGTATAAGGGAGACGTGCAGATGTGCGATACCCCCTACAACATCTACTACCGCCCCGCCAATACCTTTACCGCTAAGTTCATCGGGTCTCCCCCCATGAACCTGGTCCCTGCTCATCTGGACGGCCGGCGGCTTCTGCTGGGGGAGGCGGAGCTTCCCCTCACCGATCCCTGGCTGCGGCAGCTGGAGAGCCACCAGGGCCAGGATGTAATCCTGGGGGTGCGGCCTGAGAGCATGACCCTTCTGGAGAGCGCCGGAGAAGGCGGACTGAAGGTGGGCGTAAAATACGTGGAGAACTATGGCAACAAACTGGGAGTGTACTTCGACCTTGCGGGGGCGGAATGCATCGCCAGCGAGGAGCAGGACGTGGGCGCCTATCCCGGCAAGGAGATGTACTGGCGTCCGGCCTACGAGAAACTTCACTTCTTCGACCCGGCCACCGAGAAGAACCTGGGTTATCCCCAGGAATATTGCATCAGGAAAGGAGAGTCCCTGGAAAACGCCGAGACCCTTCTGGGGCAGCCGAAATAATGGAAAGCAAAAAAAACACCATGCAGGGAGCTCCGGTAAAGCTGGTTGTATTCGACCTGGACGGGGTGATCCTGGACAGTGAGTGGGCCCACGAGGTGGCGAAAATTAGTGTCTGCCGCAGCCATGGCATTCCGGTGCCGGAGGACCTGCGGGAGTACATCGGGCGCTCCAACCGCGTTTTTTGGCGCCACGCTCTGGATGGCGCCGGTATGGATGGGGATGTGGACCAGCTGGTCCGGGAGCAGTTCGCCATGGTGATGGAAGAGCTTCAGCGCAAGCAGGAGCCGGAATCCCCAGGCCTCACCAGCCTCTTGAAGCGCCTCACCGAAAACGGGGTGCGGGCGGCGGTATCCTCCGGGTCGGAGGAGTACTTCATCCGCCAGATCCTGGACTATCTGGGGGTCACCCAGTATTTCAGCTGCATCATCACCGGCAACGACATCGTGAACCTGAAGCCGGCGCCGGACATCTACCTGGCGGCTTTGCGGCTGTCCGGTATCCCCGCTGAAAACGCGGTGGCGGTGGAGGACTCCAGGGCAGGCTGTCAGGCCGCCCAGACCGCCGGACTCCGGTGCGCCGGCTACACCAACCGGGGTGAGAACCCTCAGGACCTCTCCAAGGCGGACTGCCGTATTCGGGAACTGCCGGAGCTGGGGGATATCCTATTTGGACAGGAGGAAGAAAGGAAGGAGCAGAAATGGAACTGAAAAACTGCCGGAGCATCTCCGACTATCTGGGCAGGGGTTTCCGCTGCTCCTGCGGCCACTTCCACCGGAGCGCTTTGGAGCGGGTCCAAGTGGGGCCCGATGCCATGAAGGGCTTGGGGGAGCTGGTCCGGGAGAAAGGTTTTTCCCATGTTTTCCTGGTGGCGGATCCCAACACCTGGGAAGCCGCCGGGGAACTGGCCCGGGATGTGCTGAGAGAGGCGGGAGCGGCCTGTGTCTGCAAAATCCTTCCCTCCCGGGAACCGGTGCCTGACGAGACCTCCTTGGGCTCGCTGCTGATGGCGGTGCCTGCCGGCACCGATCTGGTGGTGGCAGTGGGCACCGGCACCATCAACGACTGCTGCAAGTTCCTCAGCTTCCGAATGGGCCTGCCCTATGTGGTGGTGGCCACCGCTCCTTCCATGGACGGCTTTGCCTCTGTGGGGGCGGCCCTGATTACCGATAATCTCAAGACCACCTATGACGCCCACGTTCCTCTGGCCATTTTCGCGGACACCGGCATCCTCAGCAAGGCGCCCATGGAAATGATTGCCGCAGGGGTGGGGGATATCCTGGGAAAATACACCTGCCTTTGCGACTGGCAGATGGCCCATATTATCTGCGGCGAATACCACTGCCCCCAGGTGGAGGAGATGGTGCGCCGCTCCATACGCCAGGTACGGGACAATCTGGCAGGGATCCCCCAGCGGGACCCCGAAGCGATCCAGAGTGTCACCGAGGCCCTGATCCTCACCGGCATTGCCATGAGCTTTGTAGGGAACTCCCGTCCGGCCTCGGGTTGTGAGCACCATCTCTCCCACTACTGGGAGATGCAGTTCCTTTTCCAGGGACGCAAGCCTGTGCTTCACGGCGCTAAGGTGGGGGTGGGCACTGTCCTGGCCCTGCGGATGTACGAGAGCCTGATGGCGGAGGAGCCGGACTTCAGCCGGGCCTTGGAGGAGGCGGACCGCTTTGACGCCGCCGCCTGGGAGGAGGAGATGCGGCGCCTTTACGGCCCTGCCGCCGACGGTGTGATCCGGCTGGAACGCCGCACCGGCAAAAACGCCCCTGCTGGGCGCAGGGAGCGCCTGGAAGTGATCCGGGCCCGCTGGGAGGATATCCGGGGCACCGCCAAAAAGCTGCTTCCTCCCTCTGAGGAGGTGGAGGAGCTTCTCCGGAGCCTGGGGGCCCCGGTAAGCCCTCTGGATGTGGGGGTGGACCGGGAAATGACCCGGGATGCCATTGTGGCGGCCAAGGAGGTCCGTAACCGCTACACCCTTCTCCAGCTTCTTTGGGATCTGGGTCTGAGCCAGGAGATGGCGGAGAAGATGACCGCTTCCCTGTAAAGACCGCCTAAAAAATGAATTGATCTCTGCAATCCAAAGAAGCACCCCTGCCGTGCCATTTGATATGGCGCGGCAGGGGTGCTTTTCTGTGCTGCTGAAATTGCGGGAAGCCTTACTGATACAGTGCCTCCAGCTTTTTTCGGATCCGTTCCCGGCGCTCCCGGGTGGCGGTCCGGTCGGTTTGCCAGCCGCCGTCCCTGTCGGGGACCAGACAGTCCCCCTCCCGGCTTCCCGGGGGAAGAAGCACCTTGGGGATCTTCCGGAAGCGGCCGTCTTCCTCCTCACAAACGGCGTATTCCCCTTCAAACCGGTCGATGATGATCATGGCGCAACAGCTCCTTTCTCAAAGGCGGCCTGGGCCTGGGAGCGGCAGTGACGGAGACCCCCGGGCCCTTTACTTTTGGGTGGATACCGACAGTTCCTCGCCATCGGTGTCAAAGACAATGGCGCCGTCAAGGTCGGTGCGCAGCGGGGTGATGCCCCTCTGGGAGAGGAGATCCAGCATCTCCTCCCCGGGATGGCCGTAGTCGTTGTCCCGGCCAACCGAGATGACAGCGTACTCAGGGCTCACTGCTTCCAGAAACTCCGGGTCCGCTCCGGTGTTGCTGCCGTGGTGGGGGACCATCCAGACATCGGCTGTCAGGCAGGCGCCGGACTCCAGGAGATCCCCTTCGGGCTTCTTCTCGGCGTCGCCGCAGAAGAGGAAGGAGGTTTCCCCAAAGTCCAGCCGGCTTACCAGGGAGATATTATTCAGGTCATCGTATTCCTCCACCGGGCCTAAAACGGTGAGGACGCCGCCTCCGCCCAGTTCCAGGGTGTCCCCCGGGAGAAGAGTCCGGACCTCTGTCTCGGAGGCGGACAGGTGATCCACCAGCTTTTCATAGCCCCGGGTGGTGGGGTAGATATCCTGGGGGATGGGCCCCAGGCAGAAGGTTTCGGCGGGAATGGACTCCAGAACCTCCAGAATACCGCCGTAGTGGTCGGAATGGGGGTGGGAGTTGATGTAATAATCGATCCCCTCCACTCCCTGGGAGCGGAGGTATTCCACAATATCCGGTCCGTATTCCGATTCCCCGCCGTCCAGCATCACGGTGCTCTCCGGCCCCTGGATCAGGACGCAGTCCCCCTGTCCCACATCCAGAAAATGCACCCGAAGGTGCCCCTGGGCGGGGAGTGAGACAACAGGTACAGATGCCTCCTGGGGAAAGAGCTCCTTCAGAGCGGGAAAAGCTTCGGTGAGGGGGGAGATATCCAGCCCCCCAAGGGTCATCAGGCCGGCGGCACAGATGACAACCAGGCCCAGAACCAGCCCTGCCAGACGCTTGCGCTGCTTTTTGGTCATGCGTTTTTTTGCGCTCATTTTCTTTTTCCTTTCTGTCCCCGGGGCCCTTGGTGTTTACGGCGTTCCTGGCGTTCCTGGGGAGGCCTTCCCCCTCGGACGGGAGAAGCCCCCCGGCCGCCCCGGCGGGGTCCGGCGATGGCCTGGGCCTTCTTCTTGTCACTGAGCCTGAGAAGGTATTCCCGGTCCGGCTGGACCAGGCAGCCCGGGCCGTTGCCGATGAGGTCTTCCCGGCCGGCCCGGATCAGGGCCTCAATGCAGAGGCGGCGGTTCTCCGGCTTGTAGTACTGGAGAAGAGCCCGCTGAAGCTTCTTTTCCCAGGGGTCGGTGGGGACAAAGACCTTCTCCATGGTCCAGGGGTCGATGCCGGTATAGAACATGGTGGTGGAGGCGGTGGCAGGGGTGGGGTAGAAGTCCTGGACCTGCTCCGGCCGGATGTGATTCTTTTTCAGATAGAGGGCCAGGGTCACGGCGTCAGCCATGGTGCTGCCGGGGTGGGAGGAGATGAGGTAGGGCACCAGGTATTGCTCCTTCCCCGCCCGGCGGGTGGCCTCGTAAAAGGCCTTGCAGAACTGATTGTACACCTGCACCGAGGGTTTGCCCATCCGGGCCAGCACCGGGGGAGAGATATGTTCCGGGGCCACCTTCAGCTGGCCGCTGACGTGGTAACGCACCAGCTCATCCAGGAAGTGGGTGGTTTTGTCCGCCATGATGTAGTCGTACCGCAGGCCGCTGCGGACAAAGACCTTCTTTACCCCAGGAATGGCCCGGAGCTCCCGGAGAAGCTGGATGTAGTCGGAGTGATCCGCTTTCAGGGCAGGGCAGGGGGCGGGGAACAGGCATTTCTTCCCCATGCAGACCCCTTTTTCCATCTGCTTTTGGCAGGAGGGACCACGGAAATTGGCGGTGGGCCCTCCCACGTCGTGGATATATCCTTTGAACCGGGGATTCTTCACCATGGCCCGAGCCTCCTGAAGCACCGATTCATGGC
This sequence comes from Oscillospiraceae bacterium, assembly GCA_019423445.1. GTDB lineage: Bacteria > Bacillota > Clostridia > Oscillospirales > Ruminococcaceae > Angelakisella. The sequence goes on along the minus strand of JAHZBJ010000009.1, from coordinate 11,802 downwards.
TTCGGGCGGTGACCATCCGACCCTGATGGAAGGCGATGGAGCAGAAATTGCACCCTCCAAAGCACCCCCGGTTGTGGATGATGGAGAACTCAACCTCTTCGATGGCCTTGACCCCTCCCAGGGCTTCATAGGAGGGGTGATAATAGCGCTCGTAGGGGAGGGCGGAGACAGCGTCCAGTTCCTCCTGGGTCAGGGGGAGGGCGGGAGGATTCTGGACCAGGAGCTTATCCCCGTGCTTCTGAACGATGGCCTTGCCGTAGGCGTGGTCCTGCTGTTCCAACTGGATCCGGGAGGCCCGGGCGTAGGCGGTTTTGTCCAGGCGCACCTTGTCGAAGCTGGCGCAGGAGACCGCCCCCTGGGGCACCGGGTCGGAGAGGTCCGCCAGGTAGCAGATCCCCCGGATGTCCCGCATTTGGAGCGGGGTTTTCCCGGCGGCAAAGGCGTCGGCGATCTCGGCCATGGAGTGCTCCCCCATCCCGAAGGAGAGGAGGTCGGCGCCGCTGTCTACCAGGATGGAGGGGCGCACCGCGTCGTCCCAGTAGTCGTAGTGGGCGAAGCGCCGGAGGCTGGCCTCCAGCCCCCCTATCACCACCGGGACGTCGGGGTAGGCCTCTTTGCAGAGGCGGGCGTAGACGGTGCAGGCCCGGTCGGGGCGCTTCCCGGCCACATTTCCGGGGGTGTAGGCGTCATCGCTGCGCCGGCGCTTGGCGGCGGTGTAGTGGGCCACCATGGAGTCGATATTCCCCCCGGTGACAAGAAAAGCGTACCGGGGCCGTCCAAACCGCTGGAAGTCCTTGGGGGAGGAGAAATCCGGCTGGGCCAGGATCACCACCCGGTACCCCTTGGACTCCAGGAGCCGGGAGATGATAGCCACTCCAAAGGAAGGGTGATCCACATAGGCGTCCCCGGTGACACAGACAAAGTCCGGGGCTTCCCAGCCCCGGGCGTTCATCTCCTCTTTTGTGATGGGAAGAAAACTCATGTTGATAACTCCTAGCCGGGCAGACTTTGCTGCCGTTTTATTTGCTTTGACTCTCACGGGCCCAGCCGCAGGCCCTGGCCCCGCCCAGGTGACCTGAGCAGGGGGCGGGGCACAAACTTGCGGTTCGCACAACGTTTCTCACGGACACGCCGGCGGGGGTCACCCCGCTAGTCCGCCTGGTTCAGCTTCATTTCGTACCAGCGGTCCTTGGTGAGGAGCACCTGGCGGGGTTTACTCCCTTCAAAGGGACCTACAATGCCCCGCTGTTCCATCTCGTCCACCAGCCGGGCAGCCCGGGCATAACCCACCTTCAGGCGGCGCTGGAGGAGGGAGGTAGAGGCAAGTCCTGCTTCCACTACCACTTCGATGGCGTCGTTGAGAAGATCGTCTTCGCCGCCTTCCCCGGAGTCGCCTCCCGAGGGGCTGTTCTTGCCGCTGGCGGCGGCCTGGCGGTCGATCTCCTGGATTACTTCCTGGTCGTAGTCGGGTTTCTCCCCCTCCTTGACGAAGGTGACCACCCGTTCCACTTCCTGGTCGGTGACGAAGCAGCCTTGGATCCGCATGGGCTTGGGAGCCCCCACCGGGGCGAAGAGCATGTCCCCCCGGCCCAGAAGCTTTTCAGCACCGCCGCCGTCCAGAATGGTGCGGCTGTCCACCGCCGAGGAGACGGCGAAGGAGATACGGCTGGGGATATTGGCCTTGATGAGGCCGGTGATAACGTCCACGCTGGGACGCTGAGTGGCGATGACCAGGTGCATCCCGGCGGCCCGGGCCATCTGGGCCAGACGGCAGATGTAGTCCTCCACGTCCTTGGGGGAGGCCATCATCAGGTCGGCCAGCTCGTCGATGATGATCACCATCTGGGGCATGGGAGGCAGGTCGCCGTTCTCCTCGGCCAGGCGGTTGTAGCCTTTGATGTCCCGGACCCCGGTGTCGGCGAAGGTCTTGTAGCGGCGGAGCATCTCCCCAACCGCCCAGCAGAGGGCTCCGGCGGCCTTTTTGGGGTCGGTGACCACCGGCACCAGAAGGTGGGGGATGCCGTTGTAGACCCCCAGCTCCACCACCTTGGGGTCGATCATCAGAAACTTCACCTGTTCCGGGGAGGACTTGTAAAGAAGGCTGATGATGATGGAGTTGATGCACACGGATTTACCGCTGCCGGTGGCGCCGGCGATGAGGACGTGGGGCATCTTGGCGATATCCGCCACTGCCACCCCGCCGGTGATGTCCTTGCCAAGGGCCACGGTAAGGGGGCTGCCGGCGTTCTGGAAGGAAGCGGAGTCGATGATCTCCTTGATGCTGACGGTGGAGATGATCTTGTTGGGCACTTCGATGCCGATGGCGGGTTTGCCGGGGATGGGGGCCTCGATGCGGACCCCGGCGGCGGAGAGGTTCAGGGCGATGTCATCGGCAAGGCCGGTGACCCGGCTGATCTTCACCCCGGCGGCGGGCTGGAGCTCATACCGGGTAACAGCGGGACCCCGGGAGACGTCGATGATCCTGGCCTGAACCCCGAAGCTTTTCAGGGTGTTCTCCAGCAGCTCGGCGTTTTGCCGGAGTTCCCGGGTGGTGTCCTGCTGGGAGGTGTTCCGGGGCTCGTCCAGAAGATTCAGGGGCGGGAAGGTGTACTGGGGTTTTTCCTGAGGACCATCCTCCATGGAGGGGGCCACAGTGTTGTCCGGATGAGGTTCTTCCCCTGGGGTGCTGGGGGCAGGCGCCGAGGAAGCCGGGGCTTGCGCCGGAGGGGCCTTGGGCAGGCGCTCCGCCGCAGCGGCAGCCGCAGCTGCGGCTGCGGGGACGGCTCCGCCGAAGTCCAGTTTTCCGGCAGGGGTTTCGGGAATTTTGGGAAGTTGGGTATCCCCGGACACCGCCCGGACAATCAGGTCGTCGATGCTGGGGGCTTCGTCCTCCTGGGCCAGCTGGGCCGCCTTCCGGGCCAGTTCCTCCTTGGGACCCGTCTTGGCGGCGGGGTCTTGGCGGTCGAAGTCGTAGGGCCCTTTTCTGGGCATGTCCCCTACCTCGTCCACCAGCCGTTCCCGCTCCTGGGGAGGCAGCGGGTCAGGGCGCAGGGCGGTTTTTGGGGCCCGGTTGCCGTGCTGGGGAAGGGGCTCTCCGTCAATGGGGACGTTGATGTTGAAGCGCCGGCGGAAGAAGGGGAAGAGGGGGGCGTCCTCCTGGGGCTGGTCTTTAGAGGCCTTGGCGGCTTCCCCATCCCGGATGGCGCGGTTCTCCACAGCGGAGGAATAAGCTTCCTCCAACTTCTTCACCGGGGCGGTGGCGCCGCGGATAAGCCCCATGAGGGTGCCTCCCGAGAGGATCATCAGAACGATGAAGATAAGAAGGATAATGATGATGGCGGCGCCGGCGAAGTTGGTGAACTTCAGCAGCGGAACTCCAAACACCAGGGAAAAGACGCCGCCGCCGGTCAGCTCCTGCCCGTCGGCAAAAAGTCCCTTTACCAGGCGCAGGAAGTTCCCCTGGGGGTATTCCTGATGAAAGATCTGCAGGGCGCCGGAGAGAAGCAGCACCAGCACCGAGGCGGAGATGGTTTTGGCGGCAGTGGGGTAGTTGGTTTTGTCGGTGGCGATCATTACAGCGGTGTAAAGGACCACCGGCCCCACCAGGTAGGCGCACCAGCTGAGGCATCCCAGGAGAAAGTTATGTACCGCCAACCAGGCGTTTTCCCCAGGGATCACGGCGAGACAAAGGAGCAGGATCCCCAGGGCGAAAAGGAGGATAGCCCAGAGCTGATTCCGGGCCTGACGCTCCTTTTTGGTGAGTTTTCGCTTTCCTCCCCGGGAGGAGGTCCGCTTGGTGGTGGTTTTTTTGGCGGTAGCCATTGGATTTTGCACTTCCTTTCAGTGGGGCTTTGGGCAGGCTGTCCCCGGGTCTGCCGGGGGAAAGCCATGGGGAGGTTCAGTCGATGGCTGCAGCCTGGATGCTGGAGATATAGTTCTGAATGGCATGGCCGGTGAAATGCTCCGAAATGCCGATGCCAAGCACCAAAAGCCCCAGGATCAGAGTATACCAGGCGAAGATGCGGAACTTGTCGGAACGCACAAGATAACTCACCAGCTTGATGGAGAGAAAGCCGGACACAGCGGCCACCGCCATCCCCACAAGGGCCGGCCCCAGAGGAAGCCCCAGATCCCCGGCGGAAAGAATATCCTTGAGGTCCAGAAGCCCTGCGGCAAGAATGGCGGGAAGCCCCAGGATGAAAGAGTAGGAAACGGCATAGCTGCGGTCCAGACCGCAGAGGAGCCCCGCCGAGATGGTGGAGCCGGAGCGGGAGACGCCGGGAAGGGTGGCGAAGAGCTGGGCCACGCCGATGGCCAGAGAATCTCCCACAGTCATGCTTCGGGCGGTTTTTATCCCCTTTGCCGAACGGTCGGCGGCGGTGAGGATCAGAGAGGTCAGCAGGAAGAAGATGCCTTCGGCCACGATGCTGTTGTCGGTGGAGAAGCCGCCGACAAAATCCTGGAGAAACAGCACCGCCAGCAGAGGAACACAAGAAAGCATCAGGAGATAGAGCATCCTGCGGTTGGGGCTGGGATAACCTTTCAGGAGTTTACCGGTGAACAGGTCGGCGATCATGGAAAAGAACTCGATGACCAGCTGCCAGATGGTGGGCCAGAAAGCCACCACCACCGCGGCCAGCGTGCCGAAATGGAGCATTACTGAGAAGAGCAGGGAGCTTTCAGAGTTGATGCCGGTGAAGTATTGGTAAAGTGAGAGGTGCCCCGAGCTGGAGACAGGCAGGAACTCGGTGAAGCCCTGAATAAGACCTTGTATAATGGCGCTAAAATATGACATTATGTATAACCCTCCAAATATGGTTTTTCTCGCTTGGGTCTATGTAGGGCCCCTCACGCAGAAGGGGCGTCATGGGTAAAGAAAGGGGAGGATGCATCAGCCACAACACCGGGAAAAAACTCCGGGTCCAGGTAGGCGGCAGGATCGGTGGAGATAATCCGGCTGATGCGGTACCGGCCGTCGGAAAGGGGGATGCATTCGGCGAATCCCCGGCGGCAGGGTTTGCAAATGGTAGCGGGGAGGGAAGCTTCCTCCAGGTAGGCCTCCGCCGGCAGGATGGAGTGGATGGGCATACTCAGCCATCCTCCTTCCTGGGGCGTCCGGGGCGGCGTCCGGGCAAGATGCTCTGAGACGGCGCCGGAGACGGGGAAGCCTTTTTCCGGGAGGCTCCTTTGGAGGTGGACCGGGGGGCCTTGGGAGCCTTTTCGCTGGTCTTTTCAGAAGTGTTTTTACCCCGCCCGGAAGTTTTGCCGCTGGCCTTCCGGGGGCCCTTGGCAGGATCAGGGGGAAGTTTTTCCAGCTCCGCTTTGTCCGGTTGGCTCTCGATGAGGGCGTAGAGCTTTTCAATGGCTTCGGAAAGGCCGCCAAGGGAATCAATGAGGCCTTCAGACACCGCCATCTCCCCGTCCAGCACTGTGCCGATGTCCATCACCAGCTCGCCGCTGTTCATCATCAGCTCCTTAAAGCGTTTGGGGCTGATTTTGGAGTTTTGGCAGACAAAGCCGGTGATCCGCTCCTGCATCTTGTCGAAATAGGAAAGGGTTTGAGGCACTCCCAGCATCACCCCGTTCATCCGCACCGGATGCACCGTCATAGTGGCGGTGGGGGCGATGAAGGAATACTGGGCGCTTACTGCCAGCGGGACCCCGATGGAGTGGCCTCCGCCCAGCACCAGGCTGACAGTAGGGGTTTTCATGCCGCTCACCAGTTCCGCAATGGCGAGGCCCGCTTCCACGTCTCCCCCCACGGTGTTGAGGATAATAAGGAGGCCCTCAATGGAGCTGTCCTGTTCGATAGCCACCAGCTGAGGGATGACGTGTTCGTACTTGGTGGCCTTGTTTTGAGGCGGAAGGATATAATGCCCCTCCACCTGGCCGATGATGGTGAGACAGTGGATTTTATGCCGGCCTCCCTCCGGGGTCACCGAGCCGGAGTGATAGATCTGATCCGACTGGTTTTCCTCTTTTTCCCGCTCCCCGGGCTCATTCTGTTCCTCATCCCGGGCATTTTTGGCCTTGTTTTGGTCTTTGCTCATGATGGCACCTCCCATTTCTGGCGGACGGCGCGGCCGTCCTGTTTTTGCCGTTAGGATGTGCCGTAAGAGGAATTTTATACAGCAGGGGAAAAGGGAAGGCGGCGGGCAAATTCCCTCATTAAATAGTATAGCACAAAATCATGGAAAATGTCCCGCCTAATTTTGCCAA
>JAHZBJ010000009.1:0-5548 GCA_019423445.1 Oscillospiraceae bacterium | reverse complement strand
GTTTTACAGAGCGCCCATCTTCTGGTATCATAAGAGGGAAGAACGCGGCGGGACCGCGCAGGAAAGGGATGGCAGGGCGCATGGAGCCATTGACCAACCGGACGGTGATCCGGGAACTGATGGAAAAAAACGGGTTTACTTTCTCCAAGGCTTTGGGGCAGAACTTTATTATTAACCCTGCGGTTTGTCCCAGGATCGCCGAGATGGGGGGCGCGGGGCCCGGGGTGGGGGTCATCGAAGTGGGGGCCGGTATCGGGGTTCTCACTGCGGAGCTTGCCCGCCGGGCGGAGAAAGTGGTATGTATCGAAATTGACTCCCGGCTTCTGCCCATCCTTCGGGAGACTCTGCGGGACTTCTCCAACTACACCATCATCAACGAGGACGTGCTGAAAGCGGACCTTCCCGGGATTATTGCCAGGGAGTTCCCCGGCATGGAGGTGGTGGTCTGCGCCAATCTGCCATATTACATCACCTCCCCCATCCTGATGTCCCTGCTGGAACAGCGCCTTCCCATCCGCTCCATCACCGTGATGGTCCAGAAGGAGGCGGCCCAGCGCATCTGCGCCGCCCCCGGCACCCGGGAAGCGGGCGCTATCTCCTGTGCTGTCCGCTATTACAGTACCCCCCGGGTGCTGTTCCAGGTGTCCCGGGGGAGCTTTATGCCCGCTCCGGAGGTGGACTCCACCGTTATCCGGCTGGACATCCATCCCGCTCCCCCTGTTTCAGTAAACGATGAAGCCGCCCTCTTTGCCGTCATCCGGGGGGCTTTCAGCCAGCGGCGGAAGACGGTGCTCAACACCCTCTCCTCCGCCCAGGGGCTGGAGAAGGAGACGGTGCGTCAGGCGCTGGAGAAGGCTGGGGTCTCCCCTGGAGCCCGCGCTGAGGCCCTGACCTTGGAGCAGTTTGCGGCGATTGCAGACCGGCTTGGGGAAGCCAGGGAGGGATCGTAATGGAGAAGGAGAGGACACGGTATCGTTTGGCGGAGGCCATCCGGGAGTTGATGCAGAAAAAGCCTTTGGACCGGATCAGTGTCCGGGAAATCACTGACCGCTGCGGTGTGACCCGCCAAACCTTTTACCGCAGCTTCCGGGACAAATACGACCTGGTGAACTGGTATTTTGAAAAACTGGCCCAGCAGTCTTTCAAGCAGATGGGAGTGAGCTGCACGCTGCGGGAGGGGCTGCTCAAGAAGTTTGCTTTCATCAAAAATGAGGAGCGCTTTTTTGCTGCCGCCTTCAGCAGCACCGACTGCAATTCCGTAGTGGCCTACGACTATGAGTGTATTTTCCGGTTTTACCGTGAGATTATTGAAAAAAAGACCGGGGCGCCTCTTTCCGGGGATCTGGAGTTTCTTCTGGAGATGTATTGCCGGGGTTCCATTGATATGACAGCCAAATGGGCCAGAACCGGGATGCAGCGCAGCTGCGAGGAGATGGCGGATCTTCTCATCGAGGCCATGCCTCAGCGTTTGGAGGGCCTTTTGGGAGATCTGGGGTCCAATCGTTCTGCAGACGAGGCAAGAGAAAGTGACACCTGAAGGCGGGTGTCACTTTTTTGACAAACTGGGTTAAGTGTCACTTGAAATTGTGAATTTTTTATCAGTATAATACCGTTGAAGAGAAGGGACGATTGCGTCCCTAAAATGAGAAAAAGCAGGAGGTTTTTCACATGGCCCAGCGTATTGTACTGAACACAGTATCTTATCATGGCAAGGGAGCGATTGGAGAAATTGCCGGGGAGCTGACCCGGAGAGGGTTTCGGAAAGCTTTTGTCTGTTCTGACCCGGATCTGCTGAAATTCGGCGTGACCAAGAAGGTCACCGACAAGCTGGATGAGGCGGGCTTCCCTTATGAAATCTATTCTGACATCAAACCCAACCCCACAATTGAAAACGTCCAATCCGGGGTGAAGGCATACCAGGCATCTGGGGCGGACTGCATTGTGGCCATTGGCGGCGGCTCCTCCATGGATACCGCCAAAGCGGTGGGAATTATCGTGAACAATCCAGAATTTGCCGATGTCCGCAGCCTGGAGGGGGTTGCTCCCACCAAGAACCATGCCGTATTCACCATTGCGGTCTCCACCACTGCCGCAACCGCCGCTGAGGTGACCATCAACTATGTCATTACCGACACGGAGAAAAAGCGGAAATTTGTCTGCGTGGATACCAATGATATCCCAGAAGTGGCGGTGGTGGACCCCGATATGATGAGCACCATGCCCAAGGGCCTTACAGCCGCCACCGGTATGGATGCTTTGACCCATGCCATCGAGGGATATATCACCAAGGGGGCCTGGGAGATGACAGATATGTTCCATCTGGAGGCCATTTCCCTGATTGCAAAGCATCTTCGGGGTGCGGTGAATAATGTCCCGGAGGATCGGGAAGGGATGGCCTTGGCCCAGTATATTGCCGGCATGGGCTTTTCCAATGTAGGGCTGGGGATAGTCCATTCCATGGCCCATAGCCTGGGCGCCGTCTATGATACCCCCCATGGAGTGGCCAACGCCATTCTCCTTCCCACGGTGATGGAGTACAATGCCCCTGCCACCGGGGAGAAGTATAGAGACATTGCCAAAGCCATGGGGGTGAAGGGCACCGAGACCATGAGTCTGGAGGAGGCCAGGAAGGCGGCGGGGGAGGCAGTGCGGAGCCTCAGTGCCGACGTGGGCATCCCGGCGGACCTGAAGGCCATTGTGAAGGAAGAGGACCTTGCCTTCCTCTCGGAAAGCGCCTATGCGGATGCCTGCCGGCCCGGCAATCCCAGAGAGACCAGCGTCCAGGAGATAGAGGCCCTTTACCGTTCCCTGCTGTAACCAGGAAGGGTAGAAGCCTGGGAGCCTTTTCCGCTCCTGAATTTCAAAATAAAAAAGCGCCCGAGCAGTCGGGCGTTTTTTTATTGCAAAGAATGTGCAAGCGATCAGCGCAGGGTGCTGGGCTGTTTTTCCTGGCTGCCCATGTGGCTTACCAGATAGGAGAGGGTCATAATGCTGTCCCCCAGGTGGACATTGACGGTGGAGATGCCTTCATAGTGGCAGGAAAAGTCGAAGGAAGAGAAGTTCCAGAAACCTACGATCCCCAGGTTTACCAGCCGGTCCGCCAACTGAGCCGCCGCCTCCTTGGGGACGCAGATAATGGCGGCCTGAGGGTGATGCTCCTGGCAGAAGGATTCCAGCTCGTCGGTATGGCGCACAGTCAGTTCCCCCAGGGGTGTGCCCACCAGACCGGGTTTGATGTCAAAGACGCCAATGAGGTGAAACCCCCGCTTTTTGGTGGTCACCTGGGGGGCAATGGTTTTCCCCAGATTCCCCGCGCCGATGAGGATGGCAGGGGTGGCGTTGTTGATGCCCAGGATGTCACCGATCTCCCGGTGGAGGGCCTCCACATTGTAGCCATAACCCTGCTGGCCGAAGCCGCCGAAGCAGTTGAGGTCCTGTCGGATCTGGGAGGCAGTGACCTTCATCAGCCGGGACAGTTCTTTGGAGGAGATGCGGGTGACGCCTTTGGCCAGCAGTTCCCCCAAAAAACGGTAATAGCGGGGGAGCCGCCGGATCACTGAGGCAGACACAGGCCGGTTGTATTTCATAACAATGATCGCTCCTTCCCATGTCATGATCTTATAAGTAATATTGTTATTTTATTATTTTACCCCATACCCCTTCGTTTGTCAATCGCAGTCGGAGACTGCAAATTTACCGTTTTGCCAGGGCTGACGTGGCCCCGGAATGTCTTTGAATGGATATTTTTACAGCATTGCATTTCAAAGTGACTTTGCCGGAAAAAGACTTTGAGATGAAAACGGTCGGTTAAATTTCCTCGAAAGTCATTCCAAACCGCGGGTAATTCGTTTATACTGAAAATGAAAAAAGATTCGGCCGGCTGTCCGGCGTCATTATAGAAGACGGGAGAGAATGGATCATGAGGACCATGGGAAGCGGGGGAAACCTCCAGCCGGTGACCATCGTTTTGGTTACTGATCAGTTTGGGTGTAAGCGCCTGATTACGGCGGGACGCTGCCTTGCCGACAGGGACGGCACTTTGCTGGAGGTGGTCAATGTAGCCTCGCCTGGGGTGGAACGGAACCCTGAGGCCATTGAGTACCTGTTCCAAGTGAGCCGGGAAAACGACGCCGCCATGACCATCCATTACAGCGACGCCCCCGCACGCTTCCTGGGGGAGCTGATCCAGGAGAAATGTCCCGCCTCGGTAGTTACGGGTTTGCCCGGCCAGGGGAGCACCCTCCTTCACAAGATCTGGATGCGTTTTGAAAATATCAGCTTCTTTACCGTGGACCACGACGGGGAGCTGCGCCCGGTGACCATTGCCGACCGGGTGGTAAGCGAAAAGCGGGCCTGAGGTTATCGGCCCCATTCCATTCCAACAGCAAAGGGGAGAAAAAACCAAGTGAACAGAGAAGTATATACTTATCCATCCTCCAATGGCAAATGGAGGGTTTCCGCTTTGATCTACACCCCCGATGAGGAGGTGGTGGTCCGGGGCGTGGTGCAGCTGAGCCACGGAATGTGTGAGTACGTGGGGAGGTATGAGGCCTTGGCCCGGGCTCTCTGCGACCAGGGCATTGTGTTCTGCGGCAACGACCATCTGGGCCATGGGGCTACCGCGGTGCTTAACCGGGAGAAGCTTGGGTATTTCGGCCCCAGGGGTTCCCGGAAGTTCTTGGTGGAGGACCTGGAACTGCTCCGCAGGGAGATGTCCGGGCGGTATCCCGGGGTGCCCTATTTCCTCCTGGGCCACAGCATGGGCTCTTTCCTGGCCCGGCTCCATGCCCGGCGTTTCGGCCAGGGGCTGGACGGGCTCCTGCTCAGCGGTACCGCCGGCCGCAACCGGGCGGCCGCCCCCGGCAAGGCTTTGGCCAGGGCGGTGGAGGCCGCCAAGGGCCCCCGGTATATATCGGATATGGTGTATGATCTCGCCAATGGCGCTTTCAGTAAATCCATCCCCGGTGCAAGGACCCCTGTGGACTGGCTCAGTAAGGACCCCAGAGTCTGTGCCGCTTATCTGAAGGATCCCCGGTGCGCCTTCAAGTTCACAGTTTCTGCTTACTATGAGCTTTTCTGCATCCTGGAGGAGTGCAACTCTCCCCAGTGGTATGCTGGATTCCCCAAACGCCTGCCGGTGTACCTGTTCTCCGGCGATCAGGATCCTGTGGGAGCCAAAGGGGAGGGCCCCAAGGAGGTATACAGCGGGCTGTTGAAGGCGGGCTGTCAGGACGTGGAGCTGCGCCTTTATCCCGGCGGCCGCCACGAGATGCTGAATGAACCGGAGCAGGACCAAGTGCGCCGGGATCTTCTCCAATGGGTGGAAGAGGTCATGGCCCGGAGAGCAGTGGACCCCATGGTCCAGGAGGGATAACTCCACGCTTTGCACGAAAATAACAAAAGCGGGACCCTTTCGGGTCCCGCTTTCCCTTTTCCCAGTTGGGAGAAGTTATTTGGCGGACATGGAGTTCTCGTAGCTCTCGATCATCTTCTTGACCATCTCGCCGCCGATGGAACCGGCCTGCTTGGAAGTCAGATCACCGTTATA
>JAHZBJ010000091.1:3828-8562 GCA_019423445.1 Oscillospiraceae bacterium | reverse complement strand
GGGAGCCCCGCAGGCAGCTCCGGGCACCGCAAGAGGGCTTGCGCAGCAAGTTCAAATCCCTCCATCTCCGCCAAAACAGCCGCTCGAAGAGAGCGGCTGTTTTTTTGATTTGAGGGGTTTTGAACCCGAGCGCCGGGGACCGGCGTGGGCAGAGATTCCGACCGCCGCCGGGGGCGGGGAGAGGGAGGAATCTCTGGCGCAGCGGTCGGAGATGCCAAGGCGGCGGGAGCCCCGCAGGCAGCTCCGGGCACCGCAAGAGGGCTTGCGCAGCAAGTTCAAGTCCCTCCATCTCCGCCAGAATACCCCCCGTAGAATGGCTTTGTAAGCCAATCTGCGGGGGGTATTGTTTTGCCGGGAGGAGAAGCTTCCCCATCTCAATGAGTGTCAGACAAAGCTAATTATGTGATAAAAGTCATACCCCCATCTTCCCCGAAAAGGGGAGCAGCAGCTCAGATCAGAGATGTGTCGCAAGGTCCTCCTGCAAAGCGTTCAGAAAGGTCTTGGCCGCCCGGGAGAATACCTGGTATTTTTTCCAAGCGATGGCTAAATCCGCTGTAACTCTGGGTTCAAAGGGGCGGAAGCAGAGCCCCTGGGTGCCGAAGACATCCAGGAGGCCGTCGATGCACAGGGCGCAGCCCAGCCCCTCCCGGACCATCAGGGAGGCGTTGTAAATAAGGTTATAAGTGGCGATGATATTCAGTTTCCCAAAATCGTACCCCAGCCAGCCGGACAGCTCGTTTTGGATCAATGCCTGGCGGGAACAGAGAATTGGGACACCGGCGAGGTCTTCCGGCCGGATGGCGTCTAGGCGAGCCAGGTGGTCGTCCTCCCGTATCACTAGGCCCCAGGTGTCCTGCATGGGCAGCTTCAGGTAATCGTATTTTTTAAAATCGATGAGTCCTACAAACAGCCCGAAATCCAGAAGACCCTTATCCAGCCGCTCGGCCACATCCTCGCCGTTGCCGCTGTATAGGTGGTAGCGGATGCCCGGGTAGGTATCGTGAAGGCGCCGCACGGTTTGGGCAATGAGGCCCATGGCACGGGTTTCGCCGCCGCCGATATATACATCGCCGCTTTCCACTTCGTCTAAGGTACTGAATTCCGCCTGGGCCTTTTCGACCAGGTCCACGATCTCCTGGGCCCGCTTGCGGAAGAACATCCCATCTTCAGTAAGGGTAATCTTCCGGCTTCCCCGCAGGAAGAGCTTCCGACCCAGTTCTTCCTCCAGATCCATCAACTGTTTGGAGAGGGTGGGTTGGGTGACGTGCAGGGATTGGGCCGCTCCGGTGATGCTTTCCTCCCTGGTGACCGCCAGGAAATAGCGCAGAACCCGAAGTTCCATAGGGATACCTCCTTTGGGGGATAGGGTCCTTTCGGTACAAATCACAAACCATTCTTAATAACTATAGTATATCATAAAATATAAGTATTTGCTATTCAAGGCTTCGAAGCCTATAATGAGGGCGAAAAGGGGGCGAGGGGATGGCAGAGTGCCAGGTGGGAGAAACCCTGAAACGAAATCTGGAAGACGCGGGGTGTTCCAGGGAAGTGAAGGAGCGCTTCCTGCCCCTGTACCAGGAGGAACGATGGGAAGAAGCCCTGAGAGTTTTGACGAAGCACCGCAGCCTCCTGCTGACGGAGGTGCACCGCAGTCAGGAGCGTCTGGATGCATTGGATTACCTGATCTATCAGTTGAAGAAGGAAAGGGAGAGAGAAAAATGATTTACCGGGATTTCAAAGGGATGAAGCTGTCTGCCCTGGGAATGGGAGCCATGCGTCTCCCTACCAAGGAGGGGGCGGACTCCGCCGTGGATGAGGCGGCGGCCGCCAAAATGGTGGCCTACGCCATGGATCATGGTGTCAACTACTATGACACCGCCTGGGGATATCACGGCGGCAATTCGGAAGCCGTCATGGGGAGAATCCTCCGGGAGTACCCCCGAGAGAGCTTTTTTCTAGCCTCTAAGTTCCCTGGTTACGATTTGTCCAACATGGATAAGGTGGAGGAGATCTTCCGGGAACAGCTGAAAAAGTGCCAGGTGGAGTACTTTGATTTCTACCTGTTCCACAATGTGTGCGAGATGAACATCGATGCTTACCTGGATCCCAAACACGGAATTTTCCAATATCTGATGAAACAGAAGGAAGAGGGACGTATCCGGCATCTGGGCTTTTCCGCCCACGGAAGTCTCCCGGTGTTGGAGCGGTTCCTGGATGCATATGGGGAGGCTATGGAGTTTGGCCAGCTCCAGTTGAACTGGATGGACTGGTCCTTTCAGGGGGCTAAGGCCAAGGCGGAGCTGCTGAACCGCTGGGGCATCCCCATCTGGGTTATGGAGCCTCTCCGGGGAGGAAAGCTGGCCTCCTTGGCTCCAGAGGATGTCCAAAAGCTTAAAGCGCTGCGCCCGGAAGAGACGGTCCCCGCCTGGGCCTTTCGGTTCCTCCAAACGGTTCCTGGCGTTACAGTCACTCTTTCCGGGATGTCCAGTCTTCCCCAGGTGGAGGAGAATATCAGGACCTTCCAGGAGGAGAAACCCCTGAACCCCCGGGAGACGGAGACTTTGCTGGGCATTGCCGAGGAGATGATGAAAAAAACGGTCCTGCCTTGTACCGCCTGTCACTACTGCGTCAGCCATTGTCCCAAGGGTCTGGATATTCCCCGGCTGCTGGAGCTGTACAACGAACACACCTTTACCGGTGGGGGGTTCCTGGCGCCTATGGCTCTGATGGCAGTGCCGGAGGAGAAGCGCCCGAGTGCCTGCATTGGCTGCCGCAGCTGCGAGGCGGTTTGCCCCCAGGGAATCGCAATTTCCAAAGCTATGGCAGATTTCACTGAGAAGCTGCGGGGCTGAACGGGAAATCGGAACCTGGTGGCGGGAAACAGGGCCGGAAACGGAATATAAAAAAACCAGCCAGGCAGGAGCAGAAGAATAGCAGAGGTAACGGCGGCAGGGATGGACTGAGGAAATTTGAGCCTCAGCTTGTGCGGTTCCATGACGACGTGTTGTTTGGATCAGTATGGCCTTGGAAGGAACGGATTTCCGCCAGGGACCAGAGCATGGTGACGGCGGTGACTCTGATAGCCGGCGGGATTCAACGTCCGAAACCATGGCGTTACTAGGAAGAAGATGGGGAAGACTTGGCCCCACGCGGCCTTTTATATTGGCTGGCCCAAAGGATAGGCCGCCTTCCGGATGGCGAAAAAGGTATATGGAGGATAAATCAATGAAAAAAGTTCTTGTAATCTCTACCAGTCTTCGTGGCGGGAGCAATTCCCGGGCGTTGGCGGAGGAATTCGCCCGGGGAGCCCGGGAGGCGGGAAATGAAGTGGAGGAAGTATCCCTGGAGGGAAAGAAGATAACCTTTTGCATAGGATGCTTGGCCTGCCAGAAAACAGGCAGCTGCGTCCTCCGGGACGACGCTGCCGACCTGGCCCAAAAAGTGGGAGAGGCGGAAGTCCTGGTTTTTGCCACTCCGGTTTATTATTACGGAATGAGCGGTCAGATGAAGACTTTCCTGGACCGCTGCAACCCGCTCTTCGCAAAGGATTACCGGTTCCGGGAGGTTTTCCTCCTGACTACTGCTGCTGATCCTCAGGAGGACGCTATGGACGGTGTGGTCCAGGGGCTTCAGGGGTGGCTGGACTGCTTCCCGAAAGCCCGGCTGGCAGGGGAGCTGCGGGGAACCAGTCTTACAGATCCCGGGGAGGCGCAGCAGGATGGAGGTCTTCTCCAAAGGGCCCGAGAGTTGGGGAGGAGTGTGTAAGGTGCGGCATATGGCCATCTGCCTGGCAGTTTTGCTTTTCTTGGCCCTGGGGGGGTGTGGCGCCGAGACTCCCTCGGGGAGCTCCCGGGATCCGGAAATCTCTTCCTCTGGAATTCCAGAGGAAGGTGAATCCTCTTCGTCCTCCCAGATGGTCCCGGCGGCCCAGGAGGTGCCCGCAGGGGAATCTCAGGAAAGCACCGGAGCAGTCCCCCAAGACTCTGGGGAGGTTCCGGAGTCGGAACCGGAGGAGATCCCTATTGTGGTGGAGGTGGGGGACCGGATGTTTTCCGGAGTCCTTTACAGCCAGCCCGCCGCCCAGGACCTGGCTGCCAGACTTCCCCTGACCCTGGAGATGCAGGAGCTGAACGGCAATGAAAAGTATTTCTTCTTTTCACAGCCCCTGCCGGCGGATGCCTGTGAAGTGGAGGAGATCCGGACGGGGGATCTGATGCTCTATCAGGACGATTGCTTGGTGCTGTTTTATCAGACCTTTTCCACTGCCTACCGCTATACCCCTTTGGGCCGTCTGGATGAGACGGACGGTCTGGCGGAAGCCCTTGGCTCCGGCCCGGTGACAGTGACCATCCGGACGGAGGCGGCCTAAGGACACTGAGGAACGCGAAGAGAAAAGCTGAAAAAAGACAGAAGAAGGAGCCTCCCTGGCAGGCGGATGCCGCCGCGGGGGCTCCTTTTGCGCAGTCCAAGGGGGCTGTTGCGGAAGTGGGGCAGCCACAGAACACAGAAGGTATGGGTTCTGGGTTCTTCCAAGGGTGTGGGAGGGACGGCAAAGGCCAAAACCGGTGCGTTCCGGGATACCGCCCTCCGGCAAGGTCTGATGGGACCCGGCGGAAACCGGAAGGGTGTTATTCCTTGGGGGGGTGGGGGCCCGCCTTTAAAAGACGGAAGCGGTTCCGGGAGAAAGCCAGAATCCCCTCCCGGCGGAGCTTTCCAAGGTGGGCGGAAAGGGCG
>JAHZBJ010000091.1:0-3818 GCA_019423445.1 Oscillospiraceae bacterium | reverse complement strand
AAAGGGCGCTGCGGTCCACCGAAAGGTAATCCGCCAGCTGCTGGCGGTCAAAGGGAATGGTGAATTCCGGGTTCCCCGCCTCCTGGGATTGGGCAGACAGGTAGGAGAGGACTTTCTGGCGGGTGGTGGGTTGGGTCAGGTGCTCCATCTTCCGGGTGAGGAGGAGGTTCCGCTGGGCAAGGACCCGGAGAAGGCTGCTGCAAAGGTTCAGGCGCAGGGCCTCCACCTCCGGCTGGGGCAGCGGGGTGAAAAGGCTTTTGGGGGAGAGAAGGAGGATCTGGCAGGGCTCCGCCGCCACAACAGCCACCTCCATGGGGCGGGAGGGGAGACAGGCGTAGCTTTCCCCGAAGAGCTGCCCCGGTCCCACTTGGGCCAGGATGCTGCGGTTTCCCCAGAAGTCCTCCCGCTGAATGTGGACGCTGCCGGTGAGAACCAGGCCCATGGCCCCGGCGGGCTCTCCCTGACGCAGAAGAAAGGCACCCCGGGGGTATTTCTCGCGGTGGGGGGAGAGAGATTGCAGCAGCAGTTCCGCTTCCTGGCGGCTCAGGCCCTGAAACAGGGAAGGAAGGCGGGAGAGTTCGCCGAGATATTCCATGAAAAAACCTCGTTTCGTTGGAAATACAACATACAACCGCCGGGCTGGATGTTAGAATAGGGATGTGGAACGGAAGAAACGGTCCTGGGACAGGGACCGGCCGGTATCCGGTCCCCTGAAAGGAGAAATGAGAAATGAAACGGAGAATTATCCGGATTGACGAAGAAAAATGCAACGGCTGCGGCGCCTGTGCCGAGGCCTGTCATGAAGGCGCCATCGCCATGGTGGAGGGCAAGGCCCGGCTGATGCGGGACGACTACTGCGATGGCCTGGGAGACTGCCTCCCGGCCTGCCCTACCGGGGCCATTTCTTTTGAGGAGCGGGAGGCCGCCCCCTATGATGCCCAGGCGGTTGCCGCCCGGCAGCGGGAAAAGGCTGGGGAAGGAACCCTGCCCTGCGGATGCCCGGGAAGCCAGTCTCAGGTGCTCCGCAGGGAGGAGCGGGAGCCCGTCCCTGCCGTTGGAGTGGGAAAGGGATGTCCCTCCCGGCTCTCTCAGTGGCCGGTGCAGCTCCAGCTGGTGCCGGTGGAAGCCCCTTATTTTGCCGGGGCGGACCTGTTGGTAGCCGCCGACTGCGCGGCCTATGCCCGGGGGAATTTCCATGAGGAGTTTATCCGGGGCCGGGTGACCCTTATCGGTTGCCCCAAGCTGGACCATGTCCAGTATGGGGAGAAGCTCACCGAGATCCTCCGGCGCAACGACATCCGCAGCGTCACTGTGGTGCGGATGGAGGTGCCTTGCTGCGGAGGCATCGAGACGGCGGTGCGGTCCGCCCTGAAGGACTGCGGCAAGCGGATCCCCTGGCAGGTGGTGACCCTCTCCACCCGGGGGGAGATTCTGGACTGATCCCTTTTCACACTGGAAAAAGCGCCGGGGCCCGTTGATGGGCGCCCGGCGCTTTTGGACTCACTGTTTTTGGGGTTCCGCTGCCCGGTCCCCCCAGTAGTCCAGGAAGGACTGAAGCAATTCCCGCTGGGCTGGGTCCAGGGAATCGGGAGGATAGAGGATGCCATCCTGCCGGTTGTAGGGGAGGGGCTCGTCGATGAGTCCCACCAGATAGTCTAGGGAAACGTTGAAGTACCGGGCGATGCGGACTTTGATCTCGTCATTGGGCTCGCTTCGGCCCTTTTCATAGGAGGAAATGGTGTAATGGGAGACGTTGATCGCCTGTCCCAACTCTTTTTGAGAAACATGATCCCTCCGGCGCAGGGCCGTCAGACGTTCACCTAGCATAAAGGCCTCCTTTCCACCTTTCCGGGGCCAACTGGATTTATTATAATCCAAAAGAGGGAGGAACACAAGAAAACGCCGAGACATTCCAGCTTTTTTCTTCATGGAAATATTGACAAGGTCAATGAATAAAAGTTTCTTCCAGCTGTAAAAGGAAAGTGTCATGTGATAAAATAGAACCATAAGAAAATGGCCGGGGTATTCGGGGAAAGGAATGAATCAAAATGGAACAGTTATTTCGGGGGAATGTTATCACCATGGAGAAGGAAGGCGGTCCTGCCGACGGCATCTGGGTCTCCCAAGGGGTGATACGTCAGGTGGGGGATTTTGAGACGCTGCGCCGGGAGCATCCGGAGGCAGCGGTAGAAGATTACGCCGGTAAGACCATTCTGCCCGGCTTTGTGGACGGCCATTCCCACCTCAGCGCCGTTGCCTTTGGCCTGCTGCTTTTTAATGCCGCCCCCAGCCCCCAGGGCTGCTGCGACACCGTGGAGGATCTGGTCCGGGAGGGGAAGAAATACCTGGCCGAGGCGGGGCTGGCCCCGGGCCAGTGGCTCCTGGGGCTGGGCTACGACAACGCTGTTATGCCCGGGGAGTGCCACCCCACCCGCCAGGATCTGGACCGGATCTCCCGGGAGATTCCGGTGGCTATCACCCATGTTTCGGGGCACCTCTGCGCCGTCAACACCCGGGCCATGGAGCTGCTGGGCTACCTGGGGGACCATCCCCAGGTGCCGGAGGGGGGAGAGGTGGACCCCCAAGGACTTCTGAAGGAGACAGCCTTCACGCATCCCGACAAAGCCGCCCGGATGCAGGGCCCGGGCCCGGAACAAATGCTGGCGGCAGTGGGACGGGCTTCCCGGCTCTACGCCTCCTACGGCATCACCACCGTCCAGGACGGCCGCACCACCCAGCGGGATCTGGACCTTCTTCTGGGGGCCGGCAAGGCGGGAATCCTTTTGGGGGATGTGGTCTGCTATCTGGACCCCGGAGCGGCGGAGAAGCACCTGCCCCGGGGCGGGGATCCCAGGGAGAATCCCTACCGGGACCGCTGCCGTATGGCGGGGATAAAGTTGTATTTGGACGGATCCCCCCAAGGAAAGACCGCATGGCTCAGCCAGCCATATTACCGTGTCCCGGCGGGGAAGGAGGCGGATTACCGGGGTTTCCCGGTCCAGCGGGAAGAGGATGTCCGGGAGTTTTTCCTGGAGTGCATCCGGAACCGCTGGCAGCCCAATGTTCATGCCAATGGGGACGCCGCTATCCAGCAGATGATCGACTGCTGGCGGTACGCTCTGGAAAAAGCCGGAACGGGCCGTGACCTGCGTCCGGTGGTGATCCATTGCCAGACCGCCAGCCGTGAGCAGCTCCATGAGATGGCCCGGCTGGGGATGCTGGCCAGCTTTTTCCACGACCATGTCTACTATTGGGGAGACTACCACTATGAGTCGGTGCTGGGTCCGGAGCGGGCAAGCCGCATCAGCCCTCTCCGTTGGGCGGAGGAAGAGGGGGTACCCTTCTCCCTTCACCAGGACAGCCCGGTGGTCCGCCCCGATGTGATGCTGGCGGTTCAGAATGCCGTTTGCCGCAGAACCCGGGGCGGAAGGGTCCTGGGAGCGGAACAGCGGATCGGGGTCATGGAGGCTCTGTGGGCCTGCACTGGGGCCGGGGCCTGGCAGATCTTCGAGGAGAACCGCAAGGGGACCATCGCCCCGGGAAAACTGGCGGACTTTGCGGTGCTGGGGTCCGACCCCCGTTCCGTTGACCCGGAGGCCATCCGGGAGATCCCAATTCTGGCCACCATCAAGGAGGGACACTCCATCTGGGTCCGGTAGGGCTGTCAAGGGGTGCGGTCTTGTCTTCCCCTTTCTGCTATGATATCATTTTGTTAGAAAAAGCCTGTTGGCAGAAGAAAAAGGAGAGGAGCACCGATGAACCGGAAAGGATTGTTGGCGGCTGCGGCAGTGGTTGTCTGCCTTGGCGCCGGTTTTCTG
>JAHZBJ010000090.1:3339-8571 GCA_019423445.1 Oscillospiraceae bacterium | reverse complement strand
CATGGTCCTTCCAGATGTCAAAGGAGGCGCAGCTGCCGTCCGGCGTTAGATTCTCCGAAAGGATGCCGTTCCGGTCAAGGCGCCGCAGATAGGAGCACCCGTTTTCCAGGGTGATAAAGTAGAGAAAATCTCCGGCGATTTTATGGGTGATGCCGCTTCCCAGGGTGGAGTCTGTGGTGATGGCGGCCCCCACCGAAAACTGGTAAAGGCAGAGGGGCTCCATCTCCCCGGTTTCCAGGTTCAGAAGGAAGAATTCCGGCATCTGACAGGAGCCGTACTGGCTGCCGTCGGTGGTGGTGATGACGGCGCCATCCTCCCAGAGCTGGGCTACCTCCACCTTCCGCTGCCCGTCAGGGATGTAGCACCGGGTCTTCCCGGTGGGGATGTCGTAGCAGTAGAGCCCGGGGTATTGCTTCTGTACGCCGCTCTCCATGTTCTGGCCGATGAAAAGGACCTTGTCCCGGCTGACGGAAAGGCGCCAGGGGGAGGTGCACAGTGAGCTCGGATGGGCGTCGTGGCGGGAAAGAGGGGGAAGGGTCGTGTAGAGCTCGGCGGTGACGGACTCGTTATAGCAGACGCCGTTCACCAGGCCCTGGGCGTTCCAGCGGAAGGGGAGCTCCTCAAAGATGTCGTATTCCTGCCCTGGCTCCCAGGCTTTGCCGGGAACACGGTATTCCGCCAGCATCACCAGGCGGCTGTCGGTCTGGGGATGGAACTGGAGGACCTTTACTGGGAGAACGCAGACAGGATTCTCCTTTCCGGTTTCGGGGGAGATTTCCGACACGGCGGTGCCGTATGGGTTTTGAGGGTCGGTCCTGGCTAGAAGCAGGGTGCCCTGGGGCAGCCAGGCGAAATGCTTCACGTCCCCCGTCTGGGTCAGACGGTGAGTCTTTTCGTTTTTCAGGTCATAGAGGTAGATGTCGCTGTGGTAGCCGTTCTTTTCCAAGCTGGCCTGCTGGACCAAAAAGGCGATCCAAGCGCCGTCAGGGGAAAAGAGGGGGGAGGAGAGAAACTGGTACTGCAAAAAAGTATCAATGGCAATAGGCTTCATAATATCCTCCTGTTGGGTATCGTCCCTTACAGCTTCAGTTCGCCGATTTCCTTCAGGGCGGTGGCGGTGAGCTGAATGCCCCGGAGGTAATTTTCCAGGCGGAGGTGCTCGTTGGGAGCATGGTTGTCCGAATCAAAATCGCACCACCGGACCTGGATGGTGGGGGTCTTCAGCAGGGAGGTCCAGAAATAATCCGGGGCGGTGGAGGGGCGGTTGGGGTAGACCATGGATTTGCCGAAGACCCGGTCGGTGGCCCGCTGTACCGGCGCCAGATAGGGGGTGTCGATGGGGGTCTTGGAGGGCGGAGTGACGCCGTGGCAGATTACCTCGACGTTATCATAGCCCAGGCTGCGGATATACTGGCGGAGGTTTTCCAGGATCTTGTTTCCGTCCTGGTTGGCCACAAGGCGCATATCCAGGCGGGCCATTGCCTTGGAAGTGAGGACGGTGGCGGTTCCTTTCCCGATGTGTCCGGAGTAAAGTCCGGAAATATTGAAGGAGGGGGTTCCGTTAAGCTGTCCGTAATAACCCAGCTTGGGGTCGTAGGAGGGGGAGGCGTTGTAGGTGCGCTTCAGGTCCTCAGCAACGTCAGGGAGCTGATCATAGATGGCGCGCTCCGCGGGGCTGATGGGGACAATGTCGTCGTAAAACCCAGGAATTTGCACCACGCCATCCCGGCGCAGTTTCCCCAGCAGTTCCACCATCTGCCATGCCGCGCTGGGAAGCACCGGCGCGTACTGGGAGTGGAGGTCCCGGGACATGGTGGTAAGTACCAGCTCCACATACAGCATGCCCTTTACCCCCAGGGCGATAATGGGGGTGTCGTTGTGGTTTTTGGAGCCGTCGCTGAAGTAGGTGATGTCGGAGCGGAGAAGCTCCTGATGGGATTCGATGAATTCATGAAGGCCGGCGCTGTTGCTTTCCTCGCAGCCTTCAAAGAGGAATTTCAGGTTGACCGGAAGTTCCCCATACTGGCGCATCCAGAATTCCGCGGCGCAGAGGTGGGCGGAAAGAGGTCCCTTGTTGTCTGCGGTGCCGCGGCCGTATATTTTCCCGTCGCGGATCTGGGGCTCAAAGGGAGGAGTTTCCCAGAGAGAGAGATCGCCTGTGGGCTGAACGTCGTAATGGGCGTAGATCAGCACGGTTTTTTTGGAAGGGTCATTCCCAAGGGAACCTGTGATAACAGGGTAAGGTTTCACCTCGTGGCGCACCGCCTCGATGCCGATTTCCCGCATTCTGTCAATGATGAGGTCACAGCACTGGCTGACGCCCTCTCCACTGCTGCTGACGCTGGGCTGCTGCACCAGCGTAGCCAGCCGCCGGATCAGTTCTTCCTCGTGCTGCTGGACATAGCTTTTCAAAGTCGCGTCAAAGTTTTCAGCCGGAATCATTTGCAAACCTCTCCCTTTCTTCATTCAAATTTGAAAGCAGGTGCATGAAACTTTTTTGATTATATCAGCCGTATTTGCCTGCTGACAAGTGACAATAAAATTTTGAAAATCGCCTGTTTTCTGTGGCTTATCAACAAAAGAAATAGCCTGCGAATGGTGCTTCATACCAAAAACAAAGGAAAAAACGCGGGAAATATAGCCTGAATGAATACTTTTCGAAGGAAAAAGATATTTGAACTGAAAAAGGGAACATTGTAAGATAATGTCATCAAAGCATGTATTCTTTTCCAAAAGCAAAGGCAGAGTATGCATGATTTGACATGCTTGTTGCAGCATTTGAAAACGCAGTAAAGGGGAGAGTATCATGAGAAAAATGTTCGCGGTCATGTTGGCGGTTCTGCTGACCCTTTCCATGACAGCCTGCGGCGGTTCCTCCGCGTCGGAGAGCCCAGCTGCCGGCGGTTCGGAAGCGGTGGCCAGCGGTGAGCCCCAGTACAAGGAGGAAGTGGTGATCGCCCTGCGGATGCAGGTGAACACCCTGGACCCCCAGGCTCTGGCCAATACCGTTCAGAACCAGGTTCTGAAGTTCTGGCACGGCACCCTGGTGGATCTGGACACGGTAAACAACGTGCCCAAGGCTGACCTGGCCGAGAGCTGGAGCTGGGTCGACGACACCACCATCGAGTTCAAGCTTGATCCCGACGCCAAGTTCCATAACGGCGAACCTGTCACCGCCGACGACGTAATCTTTACTTACGAACGCGGCCTGGAGAGCGTGGCGGCCAAGAGCTACATGGAACTTTTCGAGAAAGTGGAAGCCGTGGACGAAAAGACCGTCCATATGACCCTCAAGAGCCCCAACCAGGACATTCTGAGCATCCTTACCCTGCCTGCCTGCTCTATCCTTTCCCGGAAGGCCTTTGAGGACAACCCCGACGAGGGTTTCTGGATCGGCGCCGGCCGCTGGGTCCTGGATGAATTTGTCACCAACGACTATCTGCTGTTCCATCAGTTTGAGGACTACCACAAGGAACTGACTCCCACCAAGCGCATCCGGATCCGCTATATTCCTGAGGACTCTGCCCGGGC
Organism: Oscillospiraceae bacterium; assembly: GCA_019423445.1. GTDB lineage: Bacteria > Bacillota > Clostridia > Oscillospirales > Ruminococcaceae > Angelakisella. The sequence goes on along the minus strand of JAHZBJ010000090.1, from coordinate 5,040 downwards.
CATCGCCCTGCAGACCGGCGAGATCGACCTCTGCGATACTGTGGTTCCCATCGACGTGCCCGCTCTGGAAGAGGACGAAAATGTGGACGTCATCACCTATGACAGCGGTACCTGCCAGTACTTCGCTTTCAACTACCAGCTGAAGGACAGCCCCATCGCCGATCCTCTGGTCCGTCATGCCATCGCCTATGCCATCGACCGTGAGGAGATCATCATGGCCTGCAAAGACGGCTTTGGCATCCCCGGCAAGACCTTCTGGGGCAGCAACCAGTTCGGCTATTACGATGGCTTTGAAGGCTATGACTATAACCCTGAGAAGGCCAAGGAGCTTCTGGCCGAGGCCGGTTATGCCGATGGTCTGGAGATCACCGTCAACGTGGTCAGCGGCGAGCGTGTCATTTCCGCCGAGGTCATCCAGGCCCAGCTCAAGGAAGTGGGCATCACCATGCACATCAACGAGCTGGATACCGCCGGCATGACCGCCGCCGTCACCAGCGGCGACTATGAGTGCTGCATGTACGGTATCGGCTTCAACCCCACCGGCGACGATGTCCGCCGCGTTTACTACACCAACGGCAACACCAACCGCTCCTGGTACAGCGAGCCCGAAGTGGACGCCCTGATCGACCAGGCTGTCGCCGAGCCCGATGAGGCCAAGCGCCTGGAGCTCTACAAGCAGATCCAGGAGATCGCCATTGAAGACCTGCCGGTTATCTGCCTCTATTACGAGGAGTCCATTGTAGGCTGTGTCAAGGGAATGGGCGGCATCGAGTGGGGCAAGAGCTCCGCCAATGATATGTCCGAGGTCTATGTGGACCTTAACGCTGCCTGAGGCCACTGCCCTTTATAACTGAAACTGGCACCGCACAGGGTTTGAACTCCTCAACATACGAATCAGGGGAGTTCAAACCTTTTTTAAAAAAGGGCTTGACCCTTGGACTTTCACATGAAGGGAGGGTGCGTAGACACCGGAGAATTCCGGCGTCCACAAAGAGCATATGTATCGCTATGTTATCAAACGGCTGCTCATGCTGATACCCATTATCATCATCACTTCGTTTTTGGTGTTCTTCGTCATTAACCTGGCTCCAGGCGATGTTACAGCCCAGCTCACCGGCGGCGAAGCTACTCCTGAGGAGATCGCAGCCCTTCGGGCGGAACTGGGCCTGGACCAGCCCATTGTGATCCGGTATGCCCGGTATTTCAGCGGCCTTCTCCGGGGCGATCTGGGAACTTCGTATATCAGCGGCGAAAGTGTTTTTGACAGCTATATGGAGAAGCTGCCGGCGACGCTGGAGCTGGCCATCGCTTCCATCATTGTGTCCATTGTTATCTCCATCCCTCTGGGCATTTCTTCCGCAGTCCACCGGGGTTCCATCCGGGACAACGTGGGGATGGTGGCGGCGCTGCTGGGGCTTTCCATGCCCAACTTCTGGCTGGGGCTGCTGCTGATCATCGTCTTTGCACTGAATCTGGGGTGGCTGCCCTCCGGCGGCTCCGGCGGGATCGAGTACATCATCCTTCCGGCCATTACCGTGGGTACAGGCCTTACCGCCATGCTTACCCGGACTACCCGGTCCTCCATGCTGGACGTGATCCGTCAGGACTACCTGCGCACCGCCCGGGCAAAGGGTGTGCCGGAAAAGGTAGTGATCCGGAAACATGCCCTGCGCAATGCCCTCATCCCAATTATCACCGTCA
>JAHZBJ010000090.1:0-3329 GCA_019423445.1 Oscillospiraceae bacterium | reverse complement strand
AAATATTAGATTAGATTCTTTTGGTTTTGAGATTAAATTTTAAAAGGAGAGATACTTATGAAAGCAATTATCACCGTCATCGGCACCCAGCTGGGCACCTGCCTGGGAGGGGCCATCCTGACAGAGACTGTTTTTGCCTGGCCCGGAGTGGGGCGGCTGATTCTGGACGCGGTAAACTCCAGAGACACCCCCATGGTGACTGGCTGCATCATCCTCAAGACCATTACCATCAGCATTATTTTGTTGATTGTGGACCTGTTGTATGCCGCGGTGGATCCTCGGATCAAGGCACAGTATGCGAAGGGAGGGAAATAAGATGGCCCAGGATACCAAAGTCCTTGCGTCCCGCAGGTATGCCAAGCGCAGCCAGGGGGCGGAGATCTGGCACCGGCTCAAACAAAACAAAGGCGCTATGCTGGGACTGGCCATTGTTATTGCCATTGTGGCGATTGCTCTGCTTTCGGGAGTGCTTCTGGATTATGATACCGACGTTGTGGGGCAGAACATTTCGGAGCGGCTTCAGCATCCCTCGCTGAAGCACCCCATGGGAACCGACGCCACCGGGCGTGATGTGATGTACCGTATCTTCTATGGTGCCCGGTATTCTCTCAGCATCGGTGTGGTTTCGGTGGTGATCGCTTTGGTGATCGGCGTCACCCTGGGGGTGATCGCGGGATATTTCGGCGGTACCGTCAGCGAGGTGATCATGCGTCTTTCCGACGCCGTGGCCTCCATCCCCAGCATTCTCATGGCCATTGCCATTGTGTCCGCTCTTGGACAGAGCATGTTTAACCTGATGCTGGCGGTGGGGATTACCAGTGTCCCCCAGTTTGTCCGAATCACTCATGCGGCGACGCTGACGGTAAGAAATCAGGAATATGTTGAGGCGGCCAGGTGCTTAGGCCTTCGGGAGTGGCAGATTATATGCTTCCATGTGCTGCCCAACTGCCTTTCTCCCATTATCGTTCAGACCACCCTTCGGGTGGCGTCGGCCATTATTTCGGCTTCCAGCCTGAGCTTTTTGGGACTGGGCGTTCCGGCCCCCACGCCGGAGTGGGGCGGAATGCTGTCCGCAGGGCGTAAATACATACGCGGATATGGTTACCTGACCCTGTTCCCTGGACTTGCCATTATGATTACGGTTTTGGCTTTGAATCTTTTGGGGGACGGACTCCGGGATGCCCTTGACCCCAAACTGAAAAGGTGACTGCTATGGAAGAAAAGAATGTATTGGAGATAAAAGACCTGACCGTACATTATGTCCTGGAAGAAGAAACGGTGGAGGCGGTAAATAACATTTCCCTTACATTGGGTCCCGGCCGTGTTCTGGGACTGGTGGGGGAGACTGGAGCGGGAAAGACCACCACGGGGCTGGCCTGTCTTCGCTTGGTGCCGGATCCCCCCGGTGTGGTAAAGTCCGGGAGCATCCGCATCAACGGCGTGGATATCATGTCCCTGCCGGATTCCCAGATGGATAAAGTCCGGGGAAAAGATATCTCTATGATCTTTCAGGACCCCATGACCAGCCTCAACCCGGCTTTTACGGTGGGGGAACAGATCGCAGAAAGCATCCAGCTCCATGAAGATGTGGACAAGGAAGGGGCCTACAAGAAGGCCCAGGCCATGCTGGAGCTGGTGGGCATCCCGGCGTCCCGGTCGGTGGAATACCCCCACCAGTTTTCAGGCGGGATGCGCCAGAGGGTGATCATCGCCATTGCCCTTGCCTGCAATCCCAAGCTGCTGATCGCCGACGAGCCCACCACCGCCCTGGATGTTACCATTCAGGCTCAGGTACTGGAACTGATGAAGGAGTTGATCCGGAAGTACCAGACCTCGGTGATTATGATCACCCATGATTTGGGCATTGTTGCGGAGATCTGCGACGAGGTAGCGGTGATGTATGCGGGCAGCATCGTGGAGTGCGGAACGCTGGAGGATGTCTTTAATCACACCATGCATCCCTACACGGAGGGACTGTTCAATTCTCTCCCCAATATCAACCGCCGGGGCGAGGACCTCCACCCCATTCCGGGACTGATGCCGGATCCCACCAATCTCCCGGAAGGCTGCGTTTTTGCTCCCAGATGCGCCTATGCCGGGGAGGAGTGCCGGAAAAAGAGACCGGAACTGCGCAGCGTAAGCGATACCCACAAAGTAGCCTGCAGTGCCTATCTTCGGGAGGGCTTCAGGATTGAAAGGAGCAAGAGCCATGGATGACAATATTTTGGAGGTGAAACACCTTAAAAAATATTTTAAGACCCAGCGGGGAATGGTTCATGCGGTAGACGACGTCAACTTTTCCATCCGTAGGGGCAAGACCCTGGGGATCGTAGGGGAGTCCGGCTGCGGAAAATCCACCATTGGGCGGGTGATTCTGCAGCTGATCCGCCCCACATCGGGAGAAGTGATTTTCAACGGACAGGATATCGCGAAGCTCCCCAACAGAGCCCTTCGCCCTCTGCGCAAAGAGATGCAGATGATCTTTCAGGATCCCTTTTCCTCCATTGATCCCAGAAAGACGGTGAACCAGATCATCAGCGAACCGGTGAAGATCCACAAAATCATCAAAGACCGGGTGGCCCGGGAGGAGCGGGTCCTGGAGCTGATGCAGACGGTTGGCCTGGCGGAACGGTTGATCAATGCTTATCCCCATGAGTTGGATGGGGGACGGCGCCAGCGCGTTGGAATCGCCTGTGCTTTGGCGGTGGAACCAAGCTTCATCGTCTGCGACGAACCGGTGTCCGCCCTGGATGTGTCCATCCAGGCCCAGATCCTGAACCTCCTGAAGCATTTGCAGCGTCAGATGGGTTTGACCTATATTTTCATCACCCATGACCTCTCGGTGGTGAATCACTTCTCGGATGATATCGCCGTTATGTATCTCGGGCAGGTGGTGGAACTGGCGTCTGCGGAGGAACTCTTTGCCAATCCCCTTCACCCATATACCCAGGCTCTTCTGTCCGCTATCCCAATCCCAGAGATTGGACACAAGCGTGAGAGAATCATCCTGAAAGGGGAGATCAGCTCTCCCATTGACCCGCCGGACGAATGCCGTTTTGCCAAACGCTGTCTGTATGCGGAAAAGGGCTGTCATGAGGGGTGTCCATCCCTTCGAGAGGTGAGCCCCGGGCATTTTGTGGCATGTAGAAAAGTACAATAATCATTTTTTCCAGCCGCCTGGATCTAGGTCCAGGCGGTATTGGTATTGTATTGGGAAAGGAGGCAATGCTCTATGGATTTCCGCCAACTAAACTATGTTATTGCTGTCGCCCGCTGCGGTTCCATCACCCAAGCGGCCAAGGCCCTTTATATTTCGCAGCCTTCGCTGA
>JAHZBJ010000089.1:1667-8693 GCA_019423445.1 Oscillospiraceae bacterium | reverse complement strand
CGGCCTGAACGACCGTGACGGTTACTTCAACCAGGAAGAGATGACCCAGATGTGGTTCGATTACTACAACACCGTGGAGGAGCTCCTCGGTGACAGCAGCAGCACCGCTGCCTAAGTGGTAAGATAAGCACAACGCGGCTTTTGGTTGACTGAAAACTGCGGCCTCAAATGAGAATCTGTTTGAGGCCGCAGTTTCGGTTTATGTATGAGGAGGTTCCCCCCATGGCATTGGAACTGTTGGTAAACGGCATTCTTGCCGTCTTCTTTGCATATTGCATTTATAATGTGCAGGTCAGCGTGCCTGTCTCCAACCCCGGTGAAATGGGTGCGGCTGTATGGCCCACCATCATTTTGGGGCTCCTGGTGTTCTTCCTGATCGTGAACATGGTGAACATTTGGAGAAAAACCCCTGTTGAGAATCGCAACATGTCCTCCATCACCTCCATCCATCCCGGGAAGATTGTCAAATCCCGGCTGTTCTGGGGCATGGTGGCCATTGCGGCTTATGCTTTGAGCTTGGATTATATCGGCTTCATTGTGGCTTCTTTCCTGTTCTGCCTGGTTTTCTCCTTCCTGTTGGGAGAAAAGAGAATCAGCCGCCTGCTGCTCTTCGCAGTGATCGCGGTGGTTGTCCTGTACTTGCTCTTCTATAAGGGCATGGGGATCATGCTGCCCCGTGGTATGGGCGTTTTCCGCAGCTTCGCTCTGTCGATTGAATCGCTGCTGCGGAATCTGTTCTGAGAAAAGGGAAGGAGTATCATATGACAGCTTTATTGCAAGGGTTCCAGGTAGTTTTTGAACCTGTCACCCTCCTTTATATTCTGGCTGGCACCGTGGGCGGCGTTATCGTGGGCGCCATGCCCGGCATGTCCGCCTCCATGGCTGTGGTTCTGGGTATGACCTTCAGCTACGCCCTGGATCCTCTGCCTGCTATTGCGTTCCTGGTGGCCGTTTACTGCGCCGCCATCACCGGCGGCGGTATCACCGCCATCCTCTTCTCTATCCCCGGTACTCCCTCTTCCGCCACCACCACCTTCGATGGCTATCCCATGGCCATGCGGGGCGAGGCTGGTAAGGCGCTGGGTATCTCCCTGGTGACTTCCGCCATCGGCGGCATGTTTGCTGCTGTGTGCATGGCGGTGCTGACTCCCCAGCTGGCTGCTGCGGCTCTGGAGTTTGGACCTTCTGAGCTGTTTGCCGTGTCCTTCCTGGGCCTGTCCATCCTCACCTGCCTGGATTCCGGCAACGTGGTCAAGACCATTATCTCCGGTCTCATGGGTCTGTGGCTGGCCTGCATCGGTTTGGACCCCATCCTGGGCAATGTCCGTTTCACCTTCGGCATCACCAAGCTGGTGGCCGGCGTTGAGCTGATCCCTGTGATGATCGGTCTCTTTGCTGCCACTGAGGTTCTTAAGCAGCTCACCAAGGGTAAGCAGGAGATGGATCTGGGTCAGAACGCCTCCGTCAGCACCAAGCTCACTGGCCTGGGCCTGTGGGGTATGAAGTGGACCATCCTCCGCTCTGCCGCCATTGGTACCATCGTGGGTATTCTCCCCGGCGCCGGCGCCACCATTGCTTCCTTCCTCAGCTACGCCATCGAGGTGAAGACCTCCAGGCATCCTGAGAATTACGGCAAGGGTGAGCCCCGGGGTATTGCGGCTTCCGAGACCGCCAATAACGCTGCCACCGGCGGCGCTATGGTGCCTCTGCTTGCTCTGGGTATCCCTGGTGGTAACGCCGCCGCTGTTATGGCCACCGCTCTGGCCATCAAGGGCGTCAACATGGGCCCCCTGCTGCTGACCAGCAAACCCGTGTACATGTATGCCACCTTCGCTTCCATGGTTCTGACCAACATCACCATGGTTATCGTGTCCATCGCTATCGCTAAGGTTTTTGCTAAGGTTCTGTCGGTGCCCTACTGCTACCTGGGCTCCCTGATCCTGCTCCTCTCCGCTCTGGGTTCCTTCAGCAACGCCAAGAGCACCGGTGATGTCATCCTTATGGCTCTCGCCGGTATCCTGGGCTATGGTTTCATCCGTCTGGGCTTCAACAGCGCCGCTCTGGTGCTGGGCCTGGTGCTGGGCCAGATGTGCGAGAAGAACCTCCGCAACGCCATCACCCTGGCCAAGGGCGATCTGGTGGAGGTTTTCGTGGGCAAGCCCATCACCTTGGTGCTGATCATTGTCTGCGTTGTGATGCTGGTTTATCCTTTGGTTAAGCCTTTGATCATGAAGAAACTGGGTAAGAACAAAGCTGACGCTAAGGCTTAAGCCACCCTGTTTCCATAGGTATTCAGGATAAGGCTGCTTCCCTGGAAGCAGTCTTATCTTTAAAAATGAGTTTTTAGGGGGATACAAATGCAACGCATGACTGTGGAAGAGCTGGAGAAAAAGCGGAAAAGCGCCCGTTGGTCCTATATTTTGTACGGACTTTTCAACTTGGCGGTACTATTGGTACTGGTTACCGGGAAATTCACCCTGGGGCTGGTGCTGTTGGGGCTGAGCCTTTTGTATTATTTTTTGATGGCCCGTCCTGATATCAAAGGTTACTCCAAAGCTTTCCGTGTCACCAACGTTTACACAGCCATGACGGAGCATATGGAGAATGTCGTCTATCACGGCAAGGAAGGAATTGCTCCTGAAGTCATTCAGGAGGACAAGCTCCTGCCAGTAAAGCCTGGGAAAAGCTGCCTGACCTTTCACAGGATTACAGGGGAAGGCAAGGGAATGGAGCTGGAGCTTTCCGATGTCACATTCCAGGTGGAAACGGACAACGAAAAGCTTCGGGCTCAGTTCATCAGCGGAAGCTGGGTGCGGATCAAGTTGGATCATGGCACAGGTCAAAGGATGCGTCTGGTGAGCCGGATGTTGGTTTCCGATGGCCTTCAGCGCCCCTATTTCCAGGACCATACCGATTTCCGTCCTATGGAATGGGGGGATCCCAGGGTGGATCAGGAATTCTGCAGTTATGCGCCGGAAGGCAAACTGCCCGAAATCAGCGAATCCGTTTTGGGGCGGCTGATGGACCTTGTGGAATACACCCCCGGTTCGGTTGCAATGGCTCTGGAAGACGACATGGTTATCTTCATGATCTGCCATCGTTTCGTTTCGGGTAAAGATCCGGGGCTCAAGTATCCCATTACCCAGGAGATGCTGGAAAGCGATCCCTTCCCGGAACTGGACTATATGATGAAAATTGCCACCGCCTGCAGGCGGATGTGATCTCCCAAAGAAAAAAGACCGCTGTGTAGGCGGTCTTTTTTCTTTGGGAAAAGAAGGTTATTCAGAAACCATAGGCCCGGGAAGAGAGATGGGGAGATCCCCCACTCCCATTCTGGGGAGGAGACCATGGGCAAAGATCCAGCTGCCGCTGCCCCAGCCTTCCCGCACCAGCCGCTTTTCGAAAGAGACGATCCGGCCGCTGACGATGGTGTAGACAGCGCTTTGGCTCGAAGGATCCACCACTGTGACGTTTCCGGCGGCCCCGATCCCCAGATGCCCCAACCGTTTCTGCCAGAAAGGACTGCCGGTGCGCTGGGCCATCAACCGGGCGGGGTTGCAGGTCATGGTGGCTACCGCCTGGGTCAGTGTTAGAACCCCTTCCTGTACCAATTCCAGAATTGCGGGAATATTATCCCGAGTATCTCCGAACCCCTTCATTGTGGCGTGGTTCTGACCGTCGGAAACAATAATTTCCACCAAGCCCTGTTCCAGAGCTTCCAGGCAAAGGCGCCGGGCGGCAGGGTGGATGATAAGGCCTTCCCTGCATCCGCCCCGTCGGCGCAGCATGGTGGAGACCAGCTCCCCGGAAATATTGGGCTGGCGGCAAAGCTCCAGGACCCGGGCCATGGACTCCTGGCCGTTTTCACCGCATCCGGCGGCGGAGGCGTGTCCCAGATGAAGGGGCCTTCCCTGGGCAAGGGAAGCAAGACGTTCGGTATGTCCGGCGTCCTGGGTGTGGGACATGAAAAGCAGTCCGGCACGGGAAGTGATATCGTATAGCCGCTGGATATTTTCATCTCCCAGGAGGGTATGCCCCATGTGCTCTTTGATCCCCACAGCAAAAGGAGCGGTTTGGTTGGTGATGGGATTTCGGGAGAGTCCTTGGATTGCCATTTCTTCGGAAAGCCGCCCCCGGAACAGATCCACCAGTTGGTCGTTTGTGAGACGGCAGGAAAGAACCGGCCCTGCTCCAAGAAGAAGGCCAAGGTGGATGGGGAAGCCCCGGTCTACCTCCGCCCCCAAAAGGGCGGGAGCCATAAAGGTATTTCCGGCTCCCGGGGAGATAGCCAAGGTTACTCCGTCCTGGGCGGCGCAGACCTCGGAACCGGTGGACACTTCGAACAGGTCCCTGATGTGGAGATGGATATCCATCAGGCCGGGCCATACCAGAAGTCCGCGGCAATCCAGTACCCGTACCCCTGAGGGTTGGGGAATGGAAGATTCCAATGCGGCTACAGTATCCCCCAGGATCAGCAGATCCATTTCGGCGTCCAGACCGCTGGCGGGATCCACCACATGGCCCCCCCGGAGGAGAAGCCCCTGGTTGAGAGGCTGAGGCCGGAAAAGCTCACCGTTTTGGAAACAAGCGATGCCGGGAATAGGCATAGAGATCACTCCTTTGTTGGAGAATGAAAAGGGTTTGGCATTGACGGGTCTCGCAAAGGCAGTTTATAATCGAGAAAATGGGATCCGCAAAAAATGGAGCAACAGGGGGAAGAGCCATGAAAAAAACACAGGGTCTCCAATGGACTGGGGAGTCTGGGGAAGAATTGCTGGCGCGTTTGATCTCAGTTAATACCGCCAACCCTCCGGGGAATGAAAAAGACCTGATGGAAGTGATTCGCAAGGAACTGCTGGAAGCAGGGTGCCCAGCCTCAGCCATCCACACTCTGGATCACGGAGGCAATCGGGGGAGTATGGTGGTTTGTCTGGAAGGGCGGGACCCTTCTGTGGCGGTGGGGTTTGCTGGCCATATGGACACGGTGCCCCCTGGGGACCTGAACCAGTGGAGGGGGGATCCCTTCTGTCCCATGGTGGAAGAAGGACGCATGACCGGACGCGGGGCGTCGGATATGAAAGGGGGGCTGGCTGCTATGCTCCTCTTGGCTCGCCGCTGTTTGGCTGAGCCGCCGCCGGTGAGCCTGCGCCTTATTTTCACTGCCGATGAGGAATCTGCCGGGATGGGCATTACGGCGGTGCGGGAAGCCGGCTGGACCAGGGATCTGGCGTTCCTCTTTGTCTGCGAGCCTACAAACTGCCGCCCCGCTCTTTGGGAGAAGGGGATGCTCTGGTACCGCTTCCATGTAGCAGGGGAAAGCAGCCATGCCTCCATGCCGGAAAAGGGGAGAAATGCCCTGGAGGAAGGCTTCGCTTTTTTGATGGAGGCCAAATCCGCTGTGGAGAAGCTTTCCCCGGCCCATCCTATTCTGGGAGGAAACACTTTCACCATTACCGGCGCCCAGGGTGGCGTCAAGATCAATGTTCTGCCGGATCAGGCGGAATTTATGGTGGACGTCCGGTTTGTTCCCGGAGAGGGGACCATGGAGCAGGTGGAAAAAGTGGTGGCCCAGCTGGCCGAGGGCCGGGGGGTGGAGATCACTTGGCAGCTGGAGGACCGCCGGGACGCGCTCCAGGTCCAGCTGGGATCTTCGGAGATCCGCCGGCTTTTGGATCTTCAGAAGAAAGAGCCTACAGGGGTTTTCTATTTTACAGATGCTTCCCTGGTGATCCCTTTCCAGAAGGAGCTGCCCTTTGTCATTCTTGGCCCCGGAGATCCCGGCCAATGCCACAAGCCCAACGAGAGCATCCGCCTGGAGGAGATCCAGGAGGCCGCTGAACTTTATTGGCGCTGCCTGGAAGGTTGTCCCTCTGAATAAATGGACAACTTATTATAAACAGATAAACATCTTATTATCAGTATAACAAAGAAAAGAGAAAGATTAACCCGTCAAATGCACATAATTTTCTTTGAATATTTTGTATAACTAGATGATTTGTAAAAATGATGTTGACAAACTATGAAAAAGTATATAACATGTTATTATGACGAGTTAAGCAAGAGGTTATTACAATGCCTTTGGAAGTAAATGCTTTGGACAAAGAATCCAGCGTCCCCATGCACCATCAGCTCTATTCCCTTATCAAAGACCAGATCCAAAGCGGAGCTCTGGCGCCCTACGAAGTCCTTCCTTCGGAAAATGAGATGCAGAGGATATTCGGCATTTCTCGGATCACGGTCCGCCGCGCCATCAGCGATCTGGCTCACGATGGCTTTCTCCGGAAACATCACGGCAAGGGCACGGTGGTGCTTCCTCCCAAGGAGGTCAGCAATGTAAACCATCTGGTAAGTTTCAGCAGCGGCGCCAAAGCCCAGGGAGCTACCCCGGGATCGGTGATTCTGCGCCAGCAGGTGGTAATGGCCAATGTCAAAGTGGCGGCCAGCCTTCAGGTGGAACTGGAGGAAAAGGTCCTCTTTCTCAAGCGGCTGCGCCTTCTCAACGGGGTGCTCATTGCGGTCCAGAACTCCTATATCACCGGCCGGAAAGGGCTTTTGGAAAAAATCCCGACCTTCAATGAAAGTACATCCCTGTATCAGGTGCTGGAAGAGGCGGGGATTGTTCTGGACAGCGCCGATGAGGTGATAGAGGCGATTATCCCTTCCCAGGACCTGCGCCGGGAACTGTATTTGGAGGAAAATGAGCCGGTGCTTTCCCGTCAGGCGGTTTCCTATGACCGGGACGGCACCCCCATTGAATATTCCGAGAACTTCTACATCGCGAGCCGCTACCAATACTGCATTCATATCCAAAAGGAGCGGTGAAGGGAAAAGGAGGCGGTTATGAAACGATACGATATCCATGCCCATCTGGGGAGAACCAGCAGCGGGGAGGACAACAGCCCGGATATGCTGGTGGAACAGCTGTCCCGGTTCGGGATCTCCCGGGTGGGGGTGTGCTGCCTTTCCGGCAGCGATAACCGCGCTCAAAACGACCTGATCCATCATTTGATGGAGGCATATCCGGAT
>JAHZBJ010000089.1:0-1657 GCA_019423445.1 Oscillospiraceae bacterium | reverse complement strand
TGAACCCCAAGTCCCCTCAGGTTTTTGATGAAATAGACCGGTGTCTGGGAGACTTTCGGATGAATGGAGTGAAGTTCAACTCCTGGAAACATGGCTATTTCGGAGACAACTGTCCTGAGATCGACGATGTACTTACTGCAATTGAACACTATCATGTTCAGGTTCAGGTCCATGTAGGGACCAGTCCTCTCTGCACGCCCTGGCCCTGGATCGAGTACGCACGGCGCCATCCGCGGCTGGATATGGTTTTTACCCATATGGGCTGTCACGAATTCGGTTATTCCACAGTGGAAGCGATTCGGGAAGTTCCCAACATCTGGGTGGAAACCAGCTGCCAGATGGAGGTGGAGGTGCTGAAAAAAGCATTTTCCCAGTTGGGGTCTCACCGCATTGTGTTTGGGACGGATTGGCCCTATAAGGCTACCAATGTGGAAATCGAAAAATTGTTCCTGTTGGGTTTGTCCGACAGCGAGCTAGAGGATATCTTTTATAAAAACGCGGAGATCCTGTGGAGAATGACCCCATAAGTTGAGAATCCCGCAATATTGTCAAGCCGGTTTGTGCGAAAGACCGCACAGGCCTTGGTAAAGGTATGTCTTTTTAACGGGGTGTTGGTTGCACCGAAAAACCACTGCGGCAAAAGGAGGAGGTTCCATGGTAACGGTAATGCGCATCGACGACCGGTTGGTGCACGGCCAGATCATCACCATGTGGCTCAATGAGGCAAACGCAAAGGTGATCGTTGTGGCGGATGACCAGGTGGCGGGGGACGCCATGCAGCAGACCATTATGAAGATGGGGGTTCCGGCGGGGGTGGCCCTGAAAATGTTCACCCTCCGGGACGCCCTGGACTACCTGGAAAGCAGCGAGGGACAGGGACAGAATATCCTGCTGCTGCTGCGGAGTCCCCAGACAGCCAGGGAATTCCTGGAACTGGGCTTCCGCATTGACACCATCAACCTGGGGAACATCAGCAACCGCACCGTTAGGGGCGGGGAAAAGCGGGTGCGGGTGCAGCTGAACATGTGGCCCCTGCCCCAGGATGTGGAGGATCTGCGCGCCTTTGCCGCCATGGGAGTGCGGCTGGAATCACGTGCCGTACCCAGCGAGAAGTCGCAGGATGTGATAGCTCTGCTGGCGAAACATTTTAAGTGAGGAAAAGAAGGAGGAAGAAACTGTGACCATTACATTGATGCAGGCATTTTTGGTATCCTGCGTGGTTTGGCTTGGTTTCCAAGACAGAGCGCTGCTCTCCATGTTCCTTTACCGGCCCATTGTGGTAGGCCCTCTGGTGGGATTGATTTTGGGAGATCTCCCCACTGGTTTGGAAGTGGGCGTTACGGTGGAGCTGATGTTCCTGGCCGTGGTGTGGGTAGGCTCCGCCATCCCCCCCGATGAGACCATCAGCACCGCTATCGCAGCGGCTCTCGCCATTGCAGCTGGAGGGCGCACCGATATCGGTATCGCGGCGGCTCTCCCCATCGCCATTATCGGCCAGATGGGACGCTACGCCCGCCACGCCATTTTCCTCATTACCGGCAGAGCCCTGGAGAGATCGGTGGAGAAGCTCTCCACCACCGGCATCATCCTCAACGCCACTGTCTGGCCGTCGGTGCTCAACTGGTTCATCTTCGGCCTGCCCACTTTCCTGGCTGTT
>JAHZBJ010000088.1:2254-8722 GCA_019423445.1 Oscillospiraceae bacterium | reverse complement strand
CTGCACCGAAACCTGAGAAGTCATTGCAGGAAGGCGCCAGGAAACCAGTTCTGGTTTCCGGGCGCCTTCCTCATTCCGCTAAAAAACTGGATTCATCAATGGTCCTGATAATATTGCTTACATCATCGTACCGGGAAGAATCCGATTCTGAACCCAGGCTGCAAATCAGAAATTCCTTCCCATATTGCCGGTAAAGCACAACCAGGTTAAAATCGTCAAACAGAGAGCCGGTTTTGATTCCCTCCACATTCCCGTTGTAGTATTCCGATTCGGGGTCCAAAAAGGCGTTGGTATTCTTCCAGGTGTAAATGCCGCCATCCGGGAGCTCCGTCGTATAATAGCTCTGCGACACCATATCCCGAAACCACTGATACTCCAACAGCACATCCGTCACGGATTTCAGGTCCAATGCCGAGGTCAGGGCATCTGTATCAAATCCGCTGGGATCATACAAAACGGTATCCGTATACCCTGCTTCCTTCAGGCGGCGGTTCAGGTTCTCCATAAAGACCTCCACCCTCTCCTGTCCCGGCGCAGCCTCAGGGGCGAGAAGGCCACCGCAATAATCGGCCACCGCATAAGCGGCGTCATTCCCCGAAGGAACCAGCATCGCTGCCAGCAGGTCCCGGAAGGCGTATTCCCTGGTTTCGATCCCTGCCACCGATGAGCCCGGCTTGGTGAGGGCAATGGCTTCCGGACTGGGGGTAACCAAACAATCCAGATCCACCATGCTTGCCGCGTACTCCACTACAAAAAGCTTTGCCAGACTGGCAGGGACCCGCTGTTCTCTTTCCCTCTTGGAGATAAAATCGCTGTCGTTTTCCCGATCCACCAGAATAAGTGACGCGGCATTGTAGGAGTCTTCCTGAAAGCTTTCAAACAAAAACCCTTGAATCAGTGCCTTTTCCCTTCTGAAATTCTCCGGCTGCATCGCCCACAAAAGGAAAATGGCGCTTCCTATCACCACCGTACTGCAAATAAAAAACAACCGTCTGCGTCTTTTCCTTTTTCCCCGTCTTTTTCCCATCTCGCTCCTGCCTGCCCTCCCCTGCGCCGGCCCGCCTGCAAAGTTTGATCCAACCAGGCAAGCCAAGGTTTCATATTCATTATAACGAATCTTCCCTCTCTCACGCTACGGAGCATCCCGATTTTTTCTGGCAATTGCAGAAATCTCCCGATACAACGGCCCTATGATTCATCCAAAAACAAGGGACGGCCCGAAAACCGGCCGTCCCTTGCCTCAAATTTAAACGTAATTTCTCCCAGACCCTCGCCTATTCTCCCAGATAGGCCGCCTGGATCCGGGGATTTTCCAGCAGCTCCTTTCCCGGTCCGGAGAAGGTGATGGCGCCGGTCTCCATAACATAACCCATATCGGCGGCGTGGAGAGCCATATTGGCGTTCTGCTCAATGAGAAGCACCGTTACCCCCTCCTCATGGATCTTCTTGATGATATCGAAGATCTGCTGCACCACAATCGGCGCAAGTCCCAGGGATGGTTCGTCCATCATCACCAGTTTGGGGCGGCTCATCAGAGCCCGGCCCACCGCCAGCATCTGCTGTTCTCCGCCGGAAAGGGTACCGGCGGCCTGCCAGTGGCGCTCTTTCAGCCGGGGGAACAGCTCATAAACCCACTCCAAGTCCTTTTTCAAGTCGTCTTTCCGCAAATAGGCCCCAATGCGGAGGTTTTCCTCCACCGTCAGGTCCGGAAATACCCGCCGTCCCTCCGGCACCAGGGTGATTCCCCTGGCCACAATCTCGGCGGTGGTCTTGCCCCGGAGTTCTTCCCCATTGTAGAGGATGGAACCTTCCCGGGGCGGCACCAGCCCGATAATAGAACGGAGGGTGGTGGACTTTCCCGCGCCGTTTGCACCAATGAGGGTGACGATCTGTCCGTCCGGGACCTCAAAGGACACCCCGCGGACAGCTTGGATGCCGCCGTAGCTTACCTGAAGATTCTCAATTTTCAGCATTGCCAGCCACCCCCAAATACGCTTTGATCACTTCGGGATTGCTCTGGACCTCCCGGGGAGTCCCCTGGGCGATAAGTTTTCCGAAATCCAGAACATAGATCCTGTCGGAGATCTGCATCACCAGGTCCATATGATGCTCGATCATAAAGACCGAAAGATTGTACTGGTCCTTGATCCGGACGATAAAATCGGTAAGTTCCTGGGTCTCCTGGGGGTTCATCCCCGCAGCAGGCTCATCCAGCAGCAGCAGGACCGGGTCTGTGGCCAGGGCCCGGGCGATCTCCACCCGGCGCTGGAGGCCGTAAGGCAAGGAGGACGCCACTTCGTCCCGAAGATGCCCCATTCCCTGGATCTCCAGCAGCTCCATGGCTTCCCGGCGCATCCGTTCCTCCTCCAACCGGTTCAGGCGGAAGGTGGCGGAAAAAACATTCTGCTTCGCCCGCATATGCTTTGCGATGAGGACGTTCTCGAACACCGTCAGGTTACCGAAAAGCCGGATGTTCTGGAAGGTACGGGCGATACCCCGCCGGGTGATCTGGTCCGGAGTCTTTACCATGACATGCTGGTAGAGATCCCGGTTCTCCCCTGCGTACTGGGTCCGCATCTTCCCCTGGGGGTGGTTCTGAAGGATAGTCTCCCCCTGGAAAGCCACCAGGCCGTTGGTGGGCTCGTAGACTCCCGTAATGCAGTTGAAGGCGGTGGTCTTTCCGGCGCCGTTGGGCCCGATAAGGGCCACGATCTCCCCCTGGTTCACATCCAGGGAGAGGTTGTTCACCGCCACCACACCGCCGAACTGCATGGTGATGTTTTCCACATGAAGCACGTTCTGGCTCATGACCGTGCCTCCTTCCTCTTTCTTCTTCCAAGGTCCCAAAGCTCCCGGTCACCCATGATGCCCCGGCGGTAGAAAAGCACCACCACCATGATCACCACCGAGAAGACCACCATCCGGAAACCGTTGCGGAGCAGAGGCATCACCAGGGAGCCGCCGGCAACATAAAGGGCCAGCCATCCCATAAGGAACACTGCCGCTCCACAGACCAACAGCTGTTTCCAGCGCTTCCGGGTAGTACGCTGCTCCCGGAACACCAAAAGGGCGGCCCCGCCCACTACCACCAGAGTGTACACCGCCAGGAACGCGATGCGTTTGGGGTCGGTGGGGGACTGGAAGGTAACGCTGGTATCCAGAAAACGGAGCCACCACTCGCTGGCCGCCACATACAGGAAAGCGGCAATACAGGAGCCGGACACCGAGCCAATGCCCCCGATCACCACAATCAGAAGGATCTCATAGGTCATGGCAGTGGTGAAGGTCTTGGCCTGGGCCTGGTTGGCGAACATGGCAAACATGCCGCCTCCTACTCCGGCGAAGAAAGAGCTGATGCAGAAAGCCAGGCGCTTGTGTTTGGCCAGATTGATGCCCATGGCCTCAGCAGCCACCTCATCCTCGCGGATGGCCTTGAAGGCCCGGCCGTAGGAGGAATTGATGAGGAGGACGATGATGCCGATGCAGACCGCCGCCAGGAGCATGGGGACAAATACCGACAACCGCAGCACCACTTGACCTCCCGCATCCTTGATGTTGAAGTTGGAAAAGGTGGGGAAATTTTTCAGGGCGTTGGCGCCGTTGGTGACGGGGCCCAGCTTATCCCACTGGAGCACCGCACGGATGATCTCCCAGAAGCCCAGGGTCGCAATAGCCAGGTAGTCGCTCTTGAGCCGCAGCACCGGCAGGCCGATGAGCCATGCCACCAGAGCGGCTACGCATCCGGCCAGGATCAGCGCCAGCAGCACCCCCAGCACCAGGCCCAAAGGACTGTCCGCGCCGCCAAACAGCTCAGGAAGAGAGAAGTTCACCACCGAGCCGCCGTAGAGGTAATAGACCCCCTCCCGGTCCGCGGTGGGGATGGTGAGAATGGCGTAGGTATAGGCCCCCAGGAGCATAAAACCCGCCTGCCCCAGGGAGAAAAGGCCGGTGAAGCCGTTGAGAAGGTTCATGGAGACGGCCACCAAAGCATATACTGCCCCTTTGCGCAAAGAGGTGAACAGCATAATGTTGGAGGTGGGGTTGAGGGTGTTCTCCAACAGGATCATCAGAAGCAGCACCGCCGCCACAGCCACCAGGGCCAGAAAGGAGCCTTTCTTGTCGTTTCGTTTTCCCAGCATCCGTTCCGCCCCCTTATACTTTGTCAGTGGCCTTCTCACCAAACAGGCCGGTGGGCTTTACCACCAGGATGAAAATGAGAAGAGCGAAGGTGAAGGCATCGGAAAAGACGCTCCAGTCCGAGCCTTTGATAACCGTTTCGGAAATACCGATGATAAAAGCGCCCACCACTGCTCCGGGAATGGAGCCGATTCCCCCAAAAACAGCGGCCACAAAGGCCCGAAGTCCCGGCAGAGAGCCGGAAAGGGGGACAATGGACTGATAGTTGGTGAAATAAAGAAGGGAACCCAGCGCCGCCAGGAAGGACCCGATGACGAAGGTGATGGAAATCACCGAGTTGATCTTGATGCCCATGAGCTGGCTGGTTTCAAAGTCCTTGGCCACCGCCCGCATGGCCATTCCTACCTTGGTGTGGTTGATCAGCTGGGTCAGCCCCAGCACCAGAGCCAGCACCAGGAAGGGGGTCACCACCGTGACCCACTTGGTGGTAGTGCCGAGAATGGTGACATTCTGAGACAGAAAAGGCAGCTCAGGGTACATCTGGGGCAGGCCCCCAGTGGCGTAAGTAGCGGTGTTCTGGAGAAGATAGCTGACGCCGATGGCGGAGATCATCACCGACATCCGGGGAGCGGAACGCAGAGGCTTGTAGGCCGCCCGCTCAATGGCAAAACCCAGGGCCACCGTCAGCAGCAGCGTCAGGGGGACAGCCAAACCCAGCGGCAGGCTGGCGCTGAGATAAACCATCACCAGCCCCGCCACCATAAACACGTCCCCATGGGCAAAATTGATCAGTCGGAGAATACCGTATACCATGGTGTAGCCGATGGCGATAAGGGCATACTGGCCTCCCAGGGAAATGCCGGACAAGAGGATCGACGCGGCATATTGCATCGAAATACCTCCCTTTCATTCTGTATTTCAGGGACAGGACCGTTTCGAAAAGAGCCGGTGGGCGGCCGCTTTCGAAACGGTCCTCTCTAATGGGAAGCCCGGCGGGGGACGCCCCCGCCGGGCTGGCTCTCGGGCTTAGCCTGCGGTCTGGACGGTTTCCAGCACCCAGGCATTGTTGGCGGTATCGGCGGTCTTGATATAGGCGGTGTCACGGATGGCGTCGCCCTGTTCGTCAAAGGCGATGGCGCCGGAAACGCCGGTATAGGTGACACTGGGGAGAGCAGCCTTGACGGCGGCGGGATCCCCGGAGCCGGCGGCTTTCAGAGCCTCCAGAGCCACATAATAGGCGTCGTAGCCCATGGCGGTGACAGCGGCGATGGTGTCGTTGCCGCCGTTGTTGGTCATGGCGGTGGAATCGGAAGCCAGCCAGGCCTTGATCCCCTCGTCGAACTCAGGGGAACCGCCCTCCTGATAGAAGGTGGAAACATAGAGCTTCACATTGGAACCAGCAGCGGCCTCCAGGACCATGTTGTTGTCCAGGGTGTCAGAACCGAGGATGGGAATCTCCAGGCCCATGCTGGCGGCCAGCTTCACGATCTGGGTGGAGTAGGCGATGGACACCGGGCAGAAGATAACGTCCGCACCTTCAGCCACAGCCTTATTGAGATAGGTGGTAAAGTCGGAAGTGTTGGTGGGGAAGGAATCCTTCACCACTTCGCCGCCGAAGGCCTGCTCAAAGTAGCTGATAAGTCCCTGATCGTACTCGTTGCCCAGCTCGCCCAGGAGGTACGCTTTCTTGGCGGAGAACTTCTCTTTTGCGAAGTTGGCCAGGACGGTGCCCTGGAAGGGATCCAGGAAGCAGATGCGGAAGTAATAGTCATTACCCGCGGTGACACCGGGGTTGGTGCAGGTGACGCCAATAGCGGCAAGCCCTGCTTCTCCAAAGATGGGGCCGCCGGCGATGGAAACGCCGGAACCATAGGAACCCAGAACCAGGGAAACATTCTGGCTCACCAGCTCAGCGGCAGCGGTAGGCGCCTTGGCGGAGTCGGAGCCGTTGTCGGCATAGACCAATTGGATATCATAGGTGGTACCGCCGATCTCCACAGTAGGGGTTTCCTGATTGGCGTACTGCATTCCCAGCATCTCCTGCTTGCCGCCGGCGCCAGAGTCGCCGGTAGAAGGCTCAAAAACGCCGATCTTGATGACGTTGCCGCCGGAAGCAGCACTGTCATTTCCACTGCCAGAGGAGGAAGCAGCCTCTCCGGCGCTGGAAGAGGAAGCGGTGGTGGTGCCGCCGCAGCCAGCCAGCATGGTAAGGGTGAGAGCCAGTGTCAGAACAATGGCAAGTAACTTTTTCATAACGCAAAATCCTCCAAACCTTCGGTTTTTTGCCTCTTTTCCGTCATACGCGGAATTCTGTTTCTTCATGGAATTCAC
>JAHZBJ010000088.1:0-2244 GCA_019423445.1 Oscillospiraceae bacterium | reverse complement strand
AAAATGCAATAACTTTTTTCATCAGTTTCAATATTTTTCCTTCCGCCCTCCATTGTATGGCGATTCACTCCTGTCTCATGTTAAAAAGCAGGTCTAAAAATGCGCTTAAATTCATGTGTTTTCTATCGTGTACATAATTACATTCAATTGTATTTCATATAAATACAATTTTTGAAAAACAATTTTGCAGGAAAGTTTTTTACAAAATTCATTTTTGTTTTGTCGCTGTTCCAACAAATAAAAAGGGAGAGGGGGCTTCCCCCCTCTCCCTTTTTGTTTGTTATTCTTCCCGGGATTTCATCTATCCTGGTACTGTCTCCCCAAAAAAGCCGCGCCAATGACCCCGGCGTCGTTACCCAGCTGAGCAGTCACAATACGGCAGCGGTCCGCCATCCGGGGGACGAATACTGCCTTACGAACCCTGCTCCGCAAAGGCTCCAGAATCTTCTCCCCCTGGTCGGAGATCCCGCCGCCGATGACCAGCACCTCCGGCTCCAGGAGGTTGATCAAATTGGCCACTCCGCAGGCCAGATAATCCAGGTACCGTTCTACCACCGCCGTTCCGGTGGGGTCCCCGGCGTCTTTGGCATCAAAAGCCGTCTTGCCGTTCACCTTTTTCAGGTCCCCGCCGCACAGTTCCCAGAGAAGGGAATCTGGATTCTCCTCCATAGCGCGCCGGGTCTGGGCGATAAGGGCGGTGGCAGACGCATACGCCTCCCAACATCCCCGGTGGCCGCAGGTACAGGGCTCCCCGTCCATGGCGATCACCATATGACCAGCCTCTGCAGCGATCCCTTGGTCGCTGCCATGGATGATGATGCCGGCGCCGATACCGGTCCCAAGGGTGACAGTCACCGACCGGGAAGCACCTGCGGCCGCTCCGGCAATGGCTTCAGCGTAAGCCGCCGCATTGGCGTCATTGGCAAGATACACCCGCTTTCCACCCAGACAACGGCTCAGCTGTTCCGCCATGGGGTCGTCTGTAAGGCCCAGATTCCCGGAAAAGAGATTGACCCCTTGGGCCGGATCAATATATCCCGGGGAACCCATCCCCACCCATTCCACGGCTTCCAAAGGGATCCCCGCCCCAGAAGCCGCCTCTCCAGCCACTCGGGCCAGAGCTTCAGCCAGTTCCTCCCCCGTCACCCCATGAGGGGTGGGGGCCGACGCGGAAGCCAGAATCCGGTATTCCTCATCTACAATGCCAGCTACCATGTTGGTTCCGCCCAGGTCGATTCCGCAATAATAACTCATAACGGGGATTCCTCCTTCATATCATTGGGACAGGCAGGGTCATTCTGGTTCTCCGCCCCCCTGCTCCTTGATTTCCGCTGCCCCTTTCCCATCAGGACGCAGCACCAATGGAAGCTCTCCTGGATCCGCCGCCGGAGAAAACCGGCTCAGCTCCTGGCTCCAAGAGATACCTCTCTGCTGCATCACCCTCAGAAGATCCTCCGGCATAGGTGCCTCCACTTCCACCGGCGCTCCCGTAAGGATATGGGGAAAGGTCACAAAACCGCAGTGAAGGGCTTGGCGCCCAAGAGCAGGTTCCTCTTTTCCCCCATAAAAGACATCCCCCACCAAGGGATGTCCCAGCCAGGACATATGGACCCGGATCTGATGTGTCCGCCCAGTATGCAGAACAAACCCCAGAAGGGAGACCCCATCCCCCTGACCCAAAACATGGTACTCGGTCCGGGCCTCCTGGCCCTCCGGGGTGACGATGCGGCGCATTTCCAAAGGCCGCTCCCGCTCTATGGGGAGGTCGATAAGCCCTGCGGAACACGCCATTCTCCCCTCCACCAAGGCGAAATACCGCTTGCGCACTGCTTTCCACAACTTGCCGGCGGCAAATTGATTTTTTGCAGCCACCACCGCCCCGGTGGTATCCATGTCCAAGCGGTTCAGAGCCCGAAAGGGAGCGGAGGAGCCTGTCTCCGCGCAATGGGCGGCATATACCGAGGAAAGGGTGCCATAGATATGCCCCCCTGACTGGTGGCACGGCATCCCGGCAGGTTTATTGTAGACGATAACGTCCTCGTCCTCGTACAGGATAGGCACCGGGATATGGCAAAGAGGCATCCCCTTGGATTCCTCCGGAAGGTTTACCTCCAGCAGATCCCCTGGGGAAAGGGGATCTATGGTGCGGATATGCTCCCCGTTCAGCAGCAGTCCCAGGGGGTGTTTTTTCAGGCCGGTGAGGACCCGCCCAGAAAATCCCTGCTTTCCCCGGAGAAACTGCTC
>JAHZBJ010000087.1 GCA_019423445.1 Oscillospiraceae bacterium | reverse complement strand
CCGCCCTGATGATCACCCAGACGGGCGGCGGCTGCCGGGCCAGCAACTACATCTTCCTGCTCCGGAAGGCCCTGCGGAAGGCGGGACTGGACTACATCCCGGTGATCAGCCTCAACATGTCCGGCCTGGAGAAGAACAGCGGCTTCACCCTTACCCTCTCCATGATCCGCAAGATTGTGGCCTGCGTGGTCTACGGAGACGCTATGATGCATCTCTTCAACCAGGTTCGCCCTTACGAGTGCGCCAAGGGCGCCGCCCAGCTGGTGGTGGACCGCTGGACCAAGACCCTCTGCGGCCAGTTCGACGCCGGCAAGGGAGTCTCGGTGGGGCAGATGCGCCAGAATCTCCGGGGCATCGCCGCAGATTTCGCCCAGGTGCAGGTAAAGAAGATCCCCCGGGTCAAGGTGGGAATTGTGGGGGAGATCTACGTCAAGTATGCCAGCCTCGGGAACAACAACCTGGAGGCATTCCTCCGGAGCCAGGGCTGTGAATATATGGTCCCCGGCATCATGGGATTCGCCCTTTTCAAGGTGGACAACCGCCTGGAGGACATCAAGCTCTATGGCGGCAATCCCGCCAAGTACGCCGTCTGCAAGATCCTGATGAACTACCTGACCAAAATGGAGAAGGAGCTTATCGACACCATTCGGGAGTATCCCCAGTTTGTGCCCCCCTCCCCCTACACCCACACCAAGAGCCTGGTGAAAGGGGTTATCGGTTACGGCAGCAAGATGGGGGAGGGCTGGCTCCTCACCGCCGAGATGATGGAGCTGGCCGAGCTGGGATATGGCAATGTGGTCTGCACCCAGCCCTTCGGCTGTCTGCCCAACCATATTAACGGCAAGGGGATGATCCGCCATATCAAAGAGATCTACCCCAATTCCAACATTGTCCCCATTGACTATGACCCCAGCGCCACCCGGGTCAACCAGGAGAACCGCATCAAGCTGATGCTGTCGGTGGCCAGAGAGGAACTGGCCCGCCAGACCGGCGAGACCCCCGCCGGGGAGGAACGGGAGGAGGAAGCCGTCCCGGTGTGATGCCTTTGAAACCATGAAGGAATGGCATCCAAATTCCAAGCCGAAAAAGTGCGGTTCTTGTGCTTTTGGCTGAAAAAGGCGCCGTCCTGTCAAAAGGACTTGCCAAGAGACGGAAAAATGAATACACTTATACTTATGATTCTGCTGTGAGGAGGGGAGCCCGAATGACGAGGAATATGCGTATTCTGGGAACGTGTTCCCAGCGCGGTTTCCGTTGGGGTTTCTCAGGGACCGGTGCGGTTCTGCACCACCAGCAGGAGATGGTATATAAAGTACGCAAAGAGTATATCCAGTTATAAGAATTAAGGCCGTAGTGCATCAGAATGCACTGCGGCCTTTTTTCTGGAGAAGAAAAGAGAGGAGAACAGTCATGCCGAAACTGAAAGTAGCCGTCATCATGGGGGCTGAAAGCGACCTGCCTGTGGTGAAGAAGGCCGTTGAACAGCTGGACCGGCTGGGAGTGGAACGCACCGTTCGGGTTCTCAGTGCCCACAGGACCCCGGAGGAAGCCTGTGCCTTTGCCCGGGACGCCCGGAAGAACGGGTATGGCGTCATCATCTGCGCCGCGGGGAAGGCGGCTCATCTGGCCGGGGTCATGGCGGGACATACCACCCTGCCGGTGATCGGCATCCCGGTCAAGGGATCCTTCCTGGACGGCCTGGACGCTCTGCTGGCTACTGTCCAGATGCCTTCCGGTATCCCTGTTGCCACCGTAGCTGTGGACGGCGCCCAGAACGCTGCCGTCCTGGCGGCCCAGATGCTGGCCCTTTCCGATCCGGAGCTGGCCCAGCGCCTTCAGGAGATGCGGGATAAGATGACGGCGGACGTCCTGGAAAGCGACCGCCGGGTGGGAGAAGAGTACAACCGCTGAGGATGCGGAAAATATTACATATAGTATAAAATGGGAGGAAATTGACATGAAGGTTCTGGAGCAGCTTTACGAAGGAAAGGCCAAGAAAGTTTTCGCCACTGACGACCCCAACCTGGTGCTGGTGGATTACAAGGATGACGCCACCGCCGGCAACGGCGCCAAGAAGGGCACCATCCGGGACAAGGGTGTGGTGAACAACCGTGTCACCAACCACCTGATGAAGATGCTCATGGCCAAGGGGATCCCCACCCATCTGGTGGAGGAGCTGGACGACCGGCGCACCCTGGTGAAGAAGGTCCAGATTGTGCCCCTGGAGGTCATCGTCCGGAACGTGGCCGCCGGCAGCCTTGCCAAACGTCTGGGCCTGCCTGAGGGCACCAAGCTGGACAGCACCGTCCTGGAGTACTGCTACAAGGACGACGCCCTGGGAGACCCCATGGTGAACGAATACCATATCGCCGCCATCCATGCTGCCACCAAGGAGGAGCTTCAGACCATCGCTGACTACAGCTTCCGGATCAACCAGTACCTGGGAGAGTACCTGGCGGAGGTGGGCATCCAGCTCATCGACTTTAAGCTGGAGTTTGGACGTCTCCCCGACGGCACCATTGTCCTGGCCGACGAGATCAGCCCCGATACCTGCCGCTTCTGGGATGTGAAGACCGGCGCTCATCTGGACAAGGACCTCTTCCGCCGGGATCTCGGCGGTGAGGAAGCCGCCTACCAGGAGGTTATGCAGAGGCTTTTGGGCACCCGGTGAGCCGGATCGAAAGCCAAAAGCGGTAAGAAAGGAAAGCAGATATGTTTGATTCCATCCATGAGGAGTGTGGCGTGTTCGGCATTTACGACGCCGCGGGGGAGCAGGACGTTGTCCTCTCTACCTACCTTGCCCTGTACGCTCTGCAGCACCGGGGCCAGGAGAGCTGCGGCATCGCCGTTTGTGATGGCGGGGTCATCACCCACCACAAGGACCTGGGCCTGGTAAGCGATGTGTTCCCCAGAGAGGTGTTGGACAGTCTGGGCCAGGGCCAGATGGCCATGGGCCATGTCCGCTACTCCACCACAGGCACCCGGAGCCGGGCCAATGCCCAGCCCCTGGTGATCAACCACATCAAAGGCACCATGTCCCTGGCCCACAACGGCAATCTTACCAATGCCGCCGAGCTCCGGGAGGAGCTGGAGCTGGGAGGCGCCATTTTCCATGCCACCAGCGACACTGAGGTCATCGCCTACACCATCACCCGGGAGCGGATCAATTCCGCCTCTATCGAGGAGGCGTTGGAACGGGCCATGAACAAGATCCGGGGGGCCTACTCCCTGGTGATCATGTCTCCCCAGAAGCTCATCGCCGCCCGGGACCCCAACGGTTTCCGCCCCCTGTGCATCGGGAAGCTGGGGGACGCCTGGGTCTTCAGTTCTGAGAGCTGCGCCCTGGATACCCTGGGGGCCACCTTTGTTCGGGAGGTGGAGCCCGGCGAGATCGTGGTGGCGGGCAAAGAAGGACTGCGGAGCATCCGCACCCACTGCGGCAAAGCCCGGTCCAGCTTCTGTGTCTTTGAATTCATCTATTTCGCCCGGCCCGATTCGGTAATCGAAGGATCCAGTGTCCACCAGGCCCGGCAGCGGGCCGGGGCCTTCCTGGCTCTGGAACACCCTGTCCAGGCGGATGTGGTCATCGGCGTGCCGGACTCCGGCCTGGACGCCGCCCTGGGCTACTCCAAACAGAGCGGCATTCCCTATGGGGTGGGCTTTATTAAGAACCGTTACATCGGCAGGACCTTTATCCAGTCCACCCAGAAGCAGCGGGAAAACTCGGTGCGGATCAAGCTCAATGCCGTTTCCGCCACCGTCAAGGGGAAACGGGTCATCATGATCGACGACTCTATCGTCCGGGGCACCACCTCGGCCCGGATCGTCCGGCTCCTTCGGGAAGCCGGGGCCACTGAGGTCCACATGCGGGTATCCGCGCCCCCTTTCCGCCACTGCTGCTACTTTGGCACCGATATCGACGATGAAAACAGCCTCATTGCCAACAACCACAGCGTGGAGGAGATCGCGAAGATCATCGGGGTGGACTCCCTGGGCTACCTCTCGGTGGACAACGTCCGGAAACTGGCGGCGGAGGCCCGGTGCGGTTTCTGCACCGCCTGCTTCGACGGGGATTACCCGGTGGAGCCCCCCAAGGTTCGTCAGAAGAATAAATTTGAGCAGAAGCTTCCCCAGAAGGAGGAGGAGAGCCATGGCTAATAACAGCTACAGCGAAAGCTATAAAGCCGCCGGAGTGGATATTACCGCCGGCTATGAGGCGGTGCGCTTGATGAAAAAGCACATCGGCCGCACCATGATCCCCGGCGCCCTTTCCGGCATTGGGGGCTTCGGAGGGCTGTTCCAGCCGGATCTTACCGGGATCCGGGAGCCGGTGCTGGTAAGCGGCACCGACGGTGTGGGTACCAAGCTGAAGATCGCCTTCCTCATGGACAAGCATGACACGGTGGGCATCGACTGCGTGGCCATGTGCGTCAACGACGTCATTTGCTGCGGCGCCCGGCCCCTGTTCTTCCTGGACTATGTGGCGGTGGGGAAGAACGTTCCCTCCCGGGTGGCGGACATCGTCTCCGGGGTGGCGGAGGGTTGTGTCCAGGCAGGCTGCGCCCTCATCGGCGGCGAAACCGCCGAGATGCCCGGCTTCTACCCCGAGGATGAATACGACCTGGCGGGGTTCGCGGTGGGGATGGTGGACAAGGCGAAGATTGTGGACTGCTCCCAGGTAAAGCCCGGGGACGCCATTATCGCTCTGCCCTCCTCCGGGGTTCACTCCAACGGCTTCTCCCTGGTGCGGAAGATTCTGGACGTGGAACACGCCGACCTGGGGCGGTACAGCGACGAGCTGGGCACCACCCTGGGGGAGGCCCTGCTGACCCCCACCAAGATTTACGTAAAGCCTATGCTGGCCCTGATGGAGCAGGTGACGGTGAAGTCCGTCTCCCACATCACCGGCGGCGGCTTCTATGAGAATATCCCCCGTTCCCTCCCTGCCGGGTGCTGTGCCCGGATCGCCAAGGCCGACATCCAGGTGCCTCCCATCTTCCGGATTCTCCAGCGTGTGGGGGATGTGCCGGAGCGGGATATGTACAACACCTACAACATGGGTGTGGGGATGAGCGTCATCGTGGACGCCGCCGACGCCGACCGCTCGGTGGAGATCCTCCGGGCCCATGGGGAGAATGCCTACATCATGGGAGTGGTGGCTCCCGGCGAAGGCGGTGTGGAGCTGTGCTGAGAATCGCCGTTCTGGTGTCCGGCGGCGGCACCAACCTCCAGGCCCTTCTGGACGCCCAGGAGGCCGGCATCCTCACCAGCGGCCAAATTGCTCTGGTCCTCTCCAGTAAGGAGGGGGTTTACGCCCTGGAACGGGCCCGGAAGGCGGGGGTGCCGTCGGTGACGGTGGCCCGGAAGTCCTTCCCCGACGCCGGGGAGTTTGACCGGGCGGTACTGGAGGCCCTCCGGGCCAACCACATCGACTTCGTGGTGCTGGCAGGGTTTTTGTCCATCCTGGGCCCCGGGGTCATCGGGGAGTACCGGGACCGGATCATCAACGTCCACCCCAGTCTTATCCCTTCTTTCTGCGGAGCGGGGTTCTACGGCCTGCGGGTGCACCAGGCGGCCCTGGACTACGGGGTCAAGGTCACCGGGGCTACCGTCCATCTGGTCAATGAAGTCCCGGATGGGGGGAAGATCCTCCTGCAAAAGGCGGTGGAGATCCGGGACGGCGACACCCCGGAGATCCTCCAGAAGCGGGTGATGGAGGAGGCGGAGTGGATTCTCCTCCCCCAGGCGGCCCAGCTGTGCTGCGCCGCGCTGCCGCCCCTGTACCCGGAGGGTTGATCCGGGACCGGGGGAGGGAAGGGCCTTCCGGAGGCCTCTCCCGTCCCCGAACATGAGAGAGAAGAGAGCCAAGAAAGAAAAAGAGGAGAGCGTGTCATGGAGCTTATGGACCTGAACCGCCTGCTGGCGGAGAACCCCTACCCCGGCCGGGGCATCGTCATCGGAAAGAGCACCGACGGGAAACATGCGGTGATCGCTTACTTTATCATGGGCCGCAGCCAGAACAGCCGGAACCGGGTCTTTGTGGAGACCGGGGACGGCATCCGGACCCAGGCCTTCGACCCCTCCAAGATGGAGGACCCCTCCCTCATTATCTACCACCCGGTGCGGCGTCTGGGGGGCTGGACGGTGGTCACCAACGGAGACCAGACCGACACCGTCCGGGATGCCCTGGCAGTGGGGGGCAGCTTTGAGGACGCCCTGCGGACCAGGACCTTTGAGCCCGACGGCCCCAACTGGACCCCTCGGGTCTCCGGCCTGGTGACCCTGGGAGAAGGGGACTTCGGCGTGAAGCTCTCCATCCTCAAGAGCGCCGACGGCGACGGAAACTACGTCCAGCGCTACTTCTTTGATTATCCCCGCCTCCCTGCTGGGGAGGGGCGGTTCCTCCACACCTACCGCCAGGATGGCAGCCCCATTCCCTCCTTTGAAGGGGAGCCGGAGCGGGTGGCTGTCACGGCCCCCAGCGCCAAGGCTCTGGCGGAGGAGATCTGGGGAAGCCTCAACCAGGACAACAAGGTTTCCCTCTTTGTGGAATATATTTCCCTGGCCGACGGCAGCCGGGAAACGGTGCTGGTGAACAAAAACGCCTGATCAGGGCGGCATGGGACAAAGGGCCGGGGGATTCTCCGGCCACAAGCGGAAGGAAAGGATGATTTTATATGACCGAACTGGAATTGAAATATGGCTGCAACCCCAATCAGAAACCTTCCAGGATCTTCATGCGGGAGGGTGAGCTCCCCCTGAAGGTTCTCAACGGCAAGCCCGGCTACATCAATTTCCTGGACGCCCTGAACAGCTGGCAGCTGGTGCGGGAGCTTCGGGCGGCCTGCGGGCTTCCTGCCGCCGCTTCCTTCAAGCATGTCAGCCCCGCCGGGGCGGCTTTGGGGCTGCCCCTTTCCGACACCCTGCGGAAGATCTACTTTGTGGAAGAGGGTCTGGAGCTTTCTCCCCTGGCCTGTGCCTATGCCCGGGCCCGGGGCGCTGACCGGATGTCCTCCTTTGGGGACTGGATCGCCCTCTCCGACGTCTGCGATGTTCCTACCGCCAAGCTCATCCAGCACGAGGTCAGCGACGGCATCATCGCCCCCGGCTATGAGCCTGAGGCTCTGGAGATCCTGAAGTCCAAGCGGAAGGGGAACTACAACATCGTGGAGATGGACCCTTCCTACACCCCCGCTCCCCAGGAGTACAAGGACGTTTTCGGCGTCACCTTCCAGCAGGGGCGCAACGAGCTGAAAATCGACGGGGATTTTCTGAACAACATTGTCACCAGGAACAAGGATCTCCCTGAGAGCGCCCGGCGGGATCTGGTGGTGTCCCTTATCGCCCTGAAATATACCCAGTCCAACTCGGTCTGCTACGCCTACGACGGTCAGGTGATCGGCGTGGGAGCAGGCCAGCAGTCCCGGATCCACTGCACTCGCCTGGCGGGACAGAAGGCGGACAACTGGCTGCTGCGGCAGCATCCCAAGGTGCTGGCCCTCCCCTTCCGGGCCGATCTCGCCCGCCCCAACCGGGACAACGCCATCGACGTCTACATCTCCGAGGAGTGGGAGGACGTCCTGGGAGAGGGAAACTGGCAGGAGATCTTCTCGGAGCGCCCGGAGCCTCTGACCATGGCGGAGAAGCGGGAATGGCTGGCCCAGGCCCACGATGTTGCCCTGGGAAGCGACGCCTTCTTCCCCTTTGGGGACAACATTGAGCGTGCCCGGAAGAGCGGCGTCCGGTATGTGGCGGAGCCCGGCGGTTCCATCCGGGACCAGCAGGTCATCGACACCTGCGATAAATACGGCATGGTTATGTGCTTCACCGGCATCCGTCTTTTCCATCACTGATGCGCAGCATCTGGGATCTAAAAAACAAGTAGGAGTAGAGTAGTTATGCGAGTACTGGTCGTAGGCGGCGGAGGCCGCGAACACGCCATTATCCGAAAGCTGAAGGAGAGCCCCCGGGCCACCCAGCTTTTTGCCCTGCCCGGAAACGGCGGCATCGCCGCCGATGCCACCTGCATCCCCGGCAAGGCCACCGACGTGGAAGGAATCGTCGCCGCCGCCAGGGAGTACCAGGCGGATTTTGTGGTGGTGGCTCCGGACGATCCCCTGGTGCTGGGGGCGGTGGACCGTCTCCAGGAGGCGGGAATCCCCGCCTTCGGGCCCACTGCCGCGGCGGCCGCCATTGAGGGGAGCAAGGTCTTTGCCAAAAACCTGATGAAGAAATACGGCATCCCCACCGCTGATTACCAGGTGTTCCAGGAAGCGGAAGCCGCTCTGGACTATGTCCGTCAGGCTCCTCTGCCCCTGGTGGTGAAGGCCGACGGCCTGGCCCTGGGAAAAGGGGTCCTCATCTGCCAGACCCGGGAGGAGGCTGAGGCCGCCGTCCATACCATTATGGAGGACCGTATCTTCGGAGAGAGCGGCGCCCGGGTGGTAGTGGAGGAATTCCTCACCGGTCCCGAGGTGTCGGTGCTCTGCTTTACCGACGGGGAGACCATTGTCCCCATGGCCTCCAGCATGGATCACAAGCGGGCTCTGGACGGGGACAAGGGCCTCAACACCGGGGGGATGGGCACCGTGGCCCCCAACCCCTGCTACACCCCCGAGATTGCCAGGGAGTGCATGGAGAAGATCTTCCGGCCCACAGTGGAGGCCATGAACGCCGAGGGGCGCACCTTCCGGGGCTGCCTCTACTTCGGCCTGATGCTCACCCCCAGAGGCCCCAAGGTCATCGAGTACAACTGCCGTTTCGG
>JAHZBJ010000086.1 GCA_019423445.1 Oscillospiraceae bacterium | reverse complement strand
CTGCCTGCCTAATCCGAGGACATGCTTCGAGATACCCCTATCAGGAGTAGCGGAATGGCTCTCTTTTTTTATGGTTTTTCTTTCAGTCAGACGGCGGGCTCCCGGATGGTGAGACAACCGGGGATGGTATCCTCCAGCCAAGCCATGAATTCCTCATAGCCTGGAGTCTCCTCCGGCTGGAGATTTGGGTTGGAGCGGGCATAGCTTATGACGAAAACCCACTGGCTGTTCTCCCCCGCCAGGGTTCCGCCCTGAGGGGCTCCCCCGGCTTCCTCCTTGGCCCGGCGGGCTTCATAGTCATCATGGGTCATCGCCTGAATGGCTGCCAGAGCCGGGGAATCTTCAAAATAAACGGTGAGATACACCCCCGGGTCCTCTACAGGGGTAAATTCCACGGCGGAGAAGGTGGCGGTGGGGCTCCCCTGGGGGAGCTGGATGGAGAGTCCCAGGACGGCGTTCTCATAGGAGAGGCTATCCTCGCCGGCAATCCCCCCGCTGGCCGCCCGGGCCGCCAGCTCCTGCAAATCCTCAGACTCCCCTGTTCCGGATGCGCTTTGGGAGCCATCCGGATTCTCAGGCTCTTCTACCGGGGCACACCGGTTGGAGAGATACTTCCAGGAACCCTCCTCCTCAATCCTGATAACGGCGGTGCCTGTGACAGAGGGCGTCATATCGTCAGGGTTTCCCTCCATCCCGGCGGTGAGGATGGCGTAGTCCAGTTCCAGAAGATCCCCAGTGCGGCGGCTGGCGTCCACCCGGATTCCCACAGGGCCGCCGCCACGGCCTCCCAGATAGCGGTATATCTCCTCCTCCGGCTGGTAACAGTCCGCCAGGAGGTTTTCCCGAAGCTCCTCCGAAGTTACATCAAAATAAGCGGTGAGGCAGTCTTCTACCACCTCCTGGGGGAAATCCCCGTCGTACTCCGCCCAGTATTTCTCCATCTGCTCCAGGCCGGTGAGGTCCTCAAAGGCATAAAGGAGTGGGGTCCCCGCTAGGGCGTCCATCTCCCCGGAGGCGAAATTTCGCTGCAAAAGTACTCCCGCCATCACGGGTTCCAGATAAAGCTTTCCGTATTGAGCGTTCTCTTCGGGGGTGCCTTCCACCGTCTCTCCCGAAGCGGCGCTTCCTCCCTGGGTGGAGTCCGGGGACTGGGGGACGCTTTGAGATGCTTCCGGAGTCCCGCTTTGGGAGGGGATGGGATTCCCCTCCTCCTTCCCGGCGCACCCGGCCAGGGTCAACAACAGGGCGGCTGCAGCCGCCAAAATACGATATCGCTTCATATCATTTTCTCCTTTCCCGGCGGTGAACCGCCACCTTCTATTGATAAAACGCCGGGAAAGGAGATTTATTTCTATTATTCAGAAGAAAAGTCTTTTAAACACTTCCTCACCAGCTCCGCTTTACAACCTAGCCGGCGTTCACCAGGCGGCAGCAAAGGACGGTGATGTCGTCCTCCCGGCCGTCGGCACGGCGAAGCCGTGCGGTGGATGCGATCTTTTTGCAGAACTCGTTGAGATCCCCGGGCTTTTCCTCCTCCGCCATCCGGGCGATCCAGCCGCTGCCCTGGGTGGTGGCCCCGTCGGAGAGAAGGATCACCATATCCCCTACCCCCAGAGTCAGGTCGCTTTTCTCAAAGCTCACCCCGCTAAGGATCCCCGCGGGAAGGGAGTCGGAATCGATCTCCAGTCCCCGGCCGTCCCGAAGCACCACCGTGGGAGCCGCCCCAGCTTTGTACAGTTCCACATGGCCGGTATAAAGGTCAATCCGGGCGCCGTCCACTGTGGCCAGGCTTTCCTCCCCGGACTTCACCGACAGGGCGGAATTCACCATATGGAGGGCGCTCTGGTAGCTCATCCCCGCCTCCAGCAGCCGGGCAATCAGGGCTGCCGCCATAGTGGAGTCCACCGCTGCGCCGCCGCCGCTGCCCATACCGTCGGAGAGAATCATGTGGGCCGCCCCGGCCCCCAGAGTCAAGAGCCGGTAGCTGTCCCCGCAGAATTTGTTTTTCCCGCAGATGATCTGGCAGGATCCATACTCTGCAGCGTAGGGTGCCCGTTCATAGAAGGTGTACTGGGCCCACTGTCGGCCGTCGGTAAGGACCGGGTAGCCAAACCGCAGGTCGGTAAGGGCGGCAAGCTCGGTCATCAGCTCGGCGGGAATGGCCCGGGTCATCTTGTACCGGGGCACCGTCACCTTGATGATGGTGCGGCCCTGGCGGTTTTTCCAGCAGACGGCGTTCTGTGGCTCCAGGCGGGCGTCCAGAAACAGCTCCTTCACCTTAGCCCCCAGGACCCGGTCCCCTGCCCCCACCTGGGCGATGGCCTCTCCAACCCCGTCCAGGGCCAGGGCCAAGCCGTCAAACTGGTCCGTGACCACCGAGCGCATCCGGGCGGAGCGCAGACGGTTTTCCTCCCGGCCCAGCCACAGGCGGTACTGGGCGGTAAGATATCCCGCCATCTGTTCCAGGTGCTGGCACCGCTCCAGCTTTTCCCCCAGGCCCTCCGCCGTAAGGCTGTCCCCCCGGCGAAGCTGTCCCATGGCCCAGGAGAGTGCTCCCACCGTGTCATTGTAGCCTCCGCCCCAGCAGGCCAGCCGGCTGGAACAGCCCCGGCACACCTGCTCGGCGGCCTTGTCGTAGACCTCGGTGAGCTCGCCTCCCGCCAGTTCCCCCAGCCGCCTGGCCACATCCCTGGTGGTCTGGGAAACATCCCGGAGGGCGGCAGCCGCGGAGCAGAGGCGTTCTTCCACCACCAGCTTCACCGCCTCCTCATCGGCGGCGGAAGGCCGAAGCATAGCCGCCCCCACCCGGAACCACTGCACCGGCGTCATAAGGAAAAGGATGGACCCCAGAGCCACTTCCACAAAGCCGGAGGGGCTCCCTGCCGTCATGGCGCTGATCGCCCCATAGGTGCAGAGAAAGGCCAGAGTGCTGCCGGTGCGCCCGAAAGCGGAAAATATCCCGGCCAGGAGGCCTCCCAGGCCATACGCGGTGATGGCAAGGGAGAACTCCCCCCCGCCGAAGCCCATGGCCAGACCACACACCAGCCCCGTGACAGAGGACAACGCCTCTCCGCCCATCCGGGCCGCCCAGAGCACCGCCAGCACTCCTGCGGCCCGTCCCAGGGTGACGCCCCCCAGGTTCACGGTATCCAGACCCATAAGAACAAGGGCCCCTACCACTGCCAGGGCAGTGGCTTCCAGCCGGTCCTCAGGGGCCCTGCGCCGGCTCAAAGCCTGGGTTCCCCGCTCCAGGAAGGAGGCGGAAGCCGCCCCCATCACCACCTGGGTGGCCCACATCACCACATCATACACCAGGGGGCTGCTGTACAGGAGGGGAATCACCCCTGTGGCAAATACCGCACTCCCCGCCAGAAGAGGACCCATCCAGGCCCGGTGTTTCTCCCACCTTGGGCCGGCCACCCAGCGCACCATCGCCACCAAAAGCAGCGCCCCCACAAATGGGAAGCCTGTCTCCATCCCCCCTGCCAGAAGGTATCCCGCTGTGCCCCCTACTGCCGCCGGAAGCACCAGGGAAAAGGGCGCGGCCGCTGCCAGGGCCACCCCGAAGGGGGCGTTCCCCCCCAGGATCCTGGCCAGGGCCAGGACCAGCCCAAGGCCCCCCCAGTACAGGCAGAGGACAGGGTAGCTTCGCTCCCGGAGAGCCGCCGCCAGCCGTTCCCTTCCCTTCAGGCCTGTGATCTCGGTGGATTGACTCATAACCAATAGACCTCCTTTTTCCCTTCCAGGGGTCCTTTCCGGCCCCTTTTTCACTGGGGATTTTTGCCGGAATTGTCATATTTTATGCCTTTTCTCCATATCCTGGAAGGGGACACTTTTATCTTATCTCCTGCCAGCCGGGGATTTTGTCACAAAAGGGGCAAATCCCCTTTCTTCACCTTGTTTCTTCCCGAAATGTCCCCTGGCGCTTCTTTCACCGAATTGAAAGCAGGTTTCCCTTGACTTTATATGGGGATGACTATAATATTGATGTATATCAAATTCACCCAGTAAAAGGTGGTTTAAGGAAAATGAAGTTCAATAAAGTACGCACCCGTTTCGCCCCCAGCCCCACCGGCTATATGCACGTGGGGAACCTGCGCACCGCCCTCTATGCCTATCTCACTGCCAAGGCCCAGGACGGCACTTTCATTCTGCGCATTGAGGACACCGACCAGGAACGGTATGTGGAAGGCGCTGTGGACATCATCTACAACACTCTCCGGGAGACCGGTTTGCTGTGGGACGAGGGACCGGACATCGGCGGCCCCGTGGGTCCCTATGTCCAAAGCCAGAGGATGGGGATGTTTAAGGACTACGCCCTCCAGCTGGTGGAAAAGGGCGCCGCTTATTATTGCTTCTGCGACAAGGACCGTCTGGAGGAAGTCCGGGCGGTGCAGCAGGCCTCGGGGATGGCCCCCAAGTACGATGGCCACTGCCGCCACCTCACCCCTGAGGAGGTCCAGGAGAAGCTGGACGCTGGGATCCCCTATGTCATCCGTCAAAAGGTCCCCACCGAAGGCACCGTTACCTTCCACGACCAGATCTTCGGGGACATCACCGTAGACTGCGCCGACCTGGATGACCAAATCCTCATCAAGGCCGACGGCATGCCCACCTACAACTTCGCCAATGTGGTGGACGACCACACCATGGGCATCACCCACGTCATCCGGGGCAATGAGTACCTTTCCTCCGCCCCCAAGTACAACCTTCTCTATGAGGCTTTCGGCTGGGAGATCCCGGTGTATATCCATTGCCCCCCGGTGATGAAGGACCAGACTCACAAACTCTCCAAGCGCAACGGCGACGCTTCCTACGAGGATCTGATCGCCAAGGGTTATCTAAAAGATGCCGTCCTCAACTATATCGCCCTGCTGGGCTGGAGTCCCAAGGGGGAACGGGAGATCTTCTCCCTCCAGGATCTGGTGAAGGAGTTCGACCCTGCCGGCATCTCCAAGTCCCCTGCCATCTTTGATGTCCAGAAGCTGCGCTACATCAACGGCGAATATATCCGGGCCCTCTCCCCCGAGGAGTTCTATGAGAAGGCTCTCCCCTGGATGTGCAAAACCGTCCACCGGGAGGACGCCGATCTCCGGGAGCTGGCAAAGGTGCTCCAGTCCCGGTGCGAAGTCCTGGAGGATATTCCGGAGCAGGTGGATTTCATTGACGCTGTGCCGGAGTACAGCCTGGATCTCTACACCAGCAAGAAGATGAAAACCAATCCAGAAACCAGCCTTTCCGCCCTGCGGGAAGTTCTGCCTGTGCTGGAGGGACTCACCGATTTCTCCGCTTCCTCCATCCACGACGCTCTCTTTGCCCTCATTGAGAAGCTGGGGGTCAAAAACGGCTGGCTTCTGTATCCCCTCCGGGTGGCGGTGAGCGGCAAGCAGTTCACTCCCGGCGGCGGTGTGGAGCTCTGTGCCGTTCTCGGCAAGGAGGAATCCCTGAAGCGCATCCGCGCCGCTATCCAAAAGCTGGAGCAGGGCTAAGGTCCCGCTTTCCGAGCGCCGCCAAAGGGCGGCGCTCTTTTCCCTTCCCCGACAAAAATTCATTGCATTCCCCGGCTGATTTGCTATAATTAAAAGATAGTAGTATAGAATGTTCCGTTTCCCCGGCCCCTGTGCCGGAGAAAATTCAAAGCAAAGCAGGTGTGTTTTTATGGAGCTGGTCTTTTCCCACCGAATGCAAGCGCTGCAGCCGTCGGCCATCCGGGAGATCTTCAAAAACATGGCCGACCCCTCCATCATTCCTTTTGCAGGCGGCAACCCCTCTCATGAGGCCTTTCCTGTGAAAGAGCTGGAGAATATCGCCCGGATTGTTTTTGAAAACACTCCGATTACCGCCCTCCAGTATTCCATCTCTGAGGGCTATCCCCTGCTCCGGGATGTGGTTAAATCCTTCGCTCAGAGCCGGGAGCCGGGGATCTTCAAGCCCGGCGATGACATTGTCATCACCACCGGCGCCCAGCAGGCCATCGACCTTGCCACCAAGTGCATCCTCAACGAAGGGGAAACCGTTCTCTGTG
Source organism: Oscillospiraceae bacterium (assembly GCA_019423445.1). Lineage (GTDB taxonomy): Bacteria > Bacillota > Clostridia > Oscillospirales > Ruminococcaceae > Angelakisella. The sequence continues at coordinate 2,709 of JAHZBJ010000086.1, read as the reverse complement.
AAAATCCTTCCTTCATCGGCGCCCTGAATACCTTCCGTACCTACCGGGCCAACCTAGTGGGTGTGGATGTGGAGGAGGACGGCATCTCGGTGGACAAGCTGGAAGCCGCTCTGAAACAATACCCCGACACCAAGATCCTTTACCTGATCCCCAATTTCCAGAACCCCACCGGTGTCACCATGTCCCTGGAAAAGCGCCGGGCCGTTTATGACCTCTGCCTGCGCCACCGGGTTCTGATCATTGAGGACAACCCCTACGGCGATCTGCGCTTCGCCGGGGAACATGTTCCAGCCATCAAGACCCTGGACACAGAAGGTATCGTTTGTTACTGCGGCACCTTCAGCAAGATCATCTCCCCCGGTCTGCGGGTGGGCTATGCCATCGCTCCTCAGGACTTGGTGGGCAAAATGGTGGTGGCAAAGCAGTGCGGCGATATCCATACTCCCATTCTCAACCAGATGCTTTGCTGCCAATACCTCCAGTCCTGCAATATCGCAGGTCATCTGGCCAATCTCCAGAAGCTTTACCGCACCAAGTGCAATTTGATGATTCAGGCTATGGAGGAGCACCTCTCCCGGACCACCTTCCACGCCCCGGAAGGCGGGCTGTTTGTCTGGTGCACCCTTCCGGATCGGGTGGAACTGCTTCCCTTTATCCGTGCTGCTGCTGAGGCAAAGGTGGCGGTGGTGCCGGGGATTACCTTCCTCCCCGACGAGGACGCCCCCTGCCATTCCTTCCGTCTCAACTTCTCCGCCCCCACCAACCAGCAGATCGTGGACGGGGTGGAACGCCTGGGAACGGTCCTCAAAAACGCGCTCCTCTAATCCACATATCCTACAGGAGGTACTGTCATGGCCGAAACCCTTTCCGCGCCCCAGCCTGAGCGCAAAAAAATCATCTTTTCCGGAATCCAGCCCACCGGCGTCTTCACCCTGGGCAACTATATCGGCGCCATTCGCAATTGGGGAAAACTCCAGGAGGATTACCGCTGCATCTATTGTGTAGTGGATCTCCACGCCATCACCGTGCGCCAGGACCCCGCCGCCCTGCGTAAGCACACCCTGGAGGCCTACGCCCTGCTGATGGCCTGCGGTATCGATCCGGAAAAAAGCATTCTCTTTATCCAGAGCCATAATCCTCACCATGCAGAGTGCTCCTGGGTCCTCAACTGCTGCACCCAGTTTGGCGAGCTCTCCCGGATGACCCAGTTCAAGGACAAGGCTGCCCGGTACGCTGACAACATCAATGCCGGTCTCTTTACATACCCGGTACTGATGGCTGCGGATATCCTCCTCTACCAGGCCGACCTGGTGCCTGTGGGAGTGGACCAGAAGCAGCACCTGGAGCTCTGCCGGGACGTGGCGGGGCGGTTCAACAACGCCTTCGGTAAAACCTTTGTCCTTCCGGAAGGCTACATCCCCAAAGCGGACGAAGGGGCCCGGATCATGTCCCTTCAGGACCCCACCCGGAAGATGTCCAAGTCCGACCCCAATCCCAAGGGCTTCGTGGCTATTTTGGATGAACCGGATGTCATCATGAAGAAATTCCGCAGCGCCGTCACCGACTCTGAAGCCCGGGTGGCCTACGCCCCCGGCAAGGACGGCATCAACAACCTGATGAGCATCTACTCCGTCTTTACCGGAAAGAGCCTCTCCGCCATTGAAGAGGAGTTCGCCGGCAAAGGTTACGGGGATTTTAAGACCGCTGTGGGAGAAGTGGTGGTGGAGACTTTCCGCCCCATCCAGGAGCGGTACAAAACCCTGGCTGCAGACAAGGCCTACCTGGAGGAATGCTACACCCGGGGCGCCCAGCAGGCCATGGCCATCAGCGGCCGGACCCTGGAAAAGATCTACAAGCGCACCGGCTTCATCCCTCGGGGGAAAGGCTGATTTCGAATTTTCTCAGCGGGGGCTCCGTTTTAAAAAACGGAGCCCCCGCTTCTCTTTTTGACAGGTCCTTTTTTCTGCAAAAGAAAGTGATGGCGTTTTGTGGCGAAGCATTGTTTTTTAATTGACAATAATTCCTTTTTTTAGTATACTCACCTTGACCGGCTCACCGCCGGCAAGATACAGAAAGAGAACGAAGCTGCAAAAGAAGGAGACACTGTATGAAAAAGACGCTTTCCCTGCTGCTCTGCATCGCAATGCTCCTCACCGTCACCGCCTGCGGCGGCGGAGAGGCCAGCCAGAGCCCCAGCCAAGGTGCCCAGACCCTCACCGGTACCGGAAAAGGATTCGGAGGAATCCTCACCGTTTCCGTTACCGTAGACGGTGACAAGATCACCGCTGTGGAGGTTACCGAAAACAGCGAGACCCCTAACGTTGCCGGCACTGCCCTCACCGAAATCCCCGCCGCCATCGTAGAGGCCAACTCCGCCGACGTGGAGGCCGTCTCCGGCGCCACCGTCACCAGCAATGCCATTATGTACGCGGTAAAGAACGCCCTGGATCCCGCCGCCAACCCCGCCCCTGAGGAGGAGGCTCCTCCCGCTTCCTCGGCTCCCGCCGAGATCGCCGCCGCCGAGGCGTACCAGGGCTTCGGACTTTCCAACACCGTCCGGATGGGCCCCGGCTCCGACGACACCGACACCCCTGTCTACAGCATCAACCAGGTCTTTGCCAATGTCATCTTTGACGGCGACGGCAAGATTCTTAACCTCTGGATGGATCAGCTGGAATACGCCACCCCCAACTATGACGGTGCTTCCAT
>JAHZBJ010000085.1:207-9033 GCA_019423445.1 Oscillospiraceae bacterium | reverse complement strand
TTTGCGGAGCGGGGCGGAGCAAATTGCGGGGCACCGGGCCCTCGCCCGGCCGCTCTTTTCGGGTCCGTGAGCGAAGATTCTGCCTATCGAAACGCCGTACCCCGCTTCCTGAGCAGGTCGTTTGGGCAGAGAAGGGCGCAGTTTTTCCGACCTAAGATTCAGGAGGCGCTGGAGAGGATTCCTGTGAGTTCTCCCCAGCGCCTGTTATTTGTTCAGGGAGCGAGATACTGCCCTGGCGCCTCTGCGTCCCTCTTCTCACGGACCCGAGAGCGAGATACTGCCCTGGCGCCTCTGCGTCCCTCTTCTCACGGACCCGAGAGCGAGGTACCGCCCTGCGCCTCTGCGTCCGGCTGCTCACGGACCCGAAAAGAGTTTTCCCCATTTTCCACCGAAGTTGTTGAAAACTCGGTTGAAAGTGTGGAAAGTCAAAATATGCCGTCAAAAAAATACCAAAAGTATATCAGCCTTTCCACCCGGAAAGAATAGGGGAAGAACCCAGAATAGAAAGGAAGTGGCCTTGCCATGGCCCTGACTCCCAACGACTACAGCCAGATGACCAAACGCGCCAGTCCCAACACCAAAAGCTGGCGGAACATTCCTCTGGCCTTCCTCATCGGAGGGCTCATCTGCACCCTGGGCCAAGGGCTGACCCAGCTTTTTCTCAGCCGGGGCCTCCCCAAGGATGAGGCCTCCGCCTGGACTTCGGTATGCCTGGTGTTTCTGTCAGTGCTCCTTACCGGCCTGAAGGTCTATGACAACATCGCCAAGTTTGGCGGAGCCGGGACCCTGGTGCCCATTACCGGCTTCGCCAACGCGGTGGCAAGCCCCGCCATCGAGTTTAAAAGCGAAGGGCTGATCCTTGGCCTTGGCGCCAAGATGTTCGTCATCGCCGGACCGGTAATCGTTTACGGCACCGCGGCGGCGGTGGTATACGGCATCATCCTGTTCCTCACCGGGGCAGGCGCCTGAGGAAGGGAGGAAACAGCTATGGCAATCCGGGTAGGCAGCGGCACCCTGATCCTGGAGAATACCCCCTCGGTGGTGGCCTACGGGGCCATCGGCTCCAAGCGGGAAGGGGAGGGCCCCCTGGGGGGCTGCTTCGACCAGCTGTGCCAGGACAGCACCATGGGGGAACAAACCTGGGAAAAGGCGGAATGCCGCCTGCAGAAAGACGCCATCAACGTGGCCCTGAAAAAGGCGGGACTCTCCCCGCCGGACCTCCAATACATCTTCGCCGGGGACCTGCTGAACCAGTGCACCGGCTCCACCTACGGCCTGCGGGACCTGGGGGTGCCCTTTGTGGGGCTCTACGGCGCCTGCTCCACCATGGCGGAATCCCTCTGCCTGGCCTCCCTTTTTATTGAAGGGGGCTTTGGGGAACACACCGCCGCCATCACCTCCTCCCACTTCTGCTCGGCGGAGCGGCAGTTCCGCTTTCCCCTGGAGTACGGCGGCCAACGGACCCCCACCTCCCAGTGGACTGTCACCGGCGCCGGAGCCGCCATTGTGGGGCGGGCCTCAGTCCCCCCCTACGTCCGGGGAATCACCATCGGCACCATCAAGGACATGGGGATCACCGACGCCAACAACATGGGAGCAGCCATGGCTCCCGCCGCCGCTGACACCCTTCAGCGGTTTTTCCGGGATACCGGCCTCGCCCCCGATCGTTTCGACATGATCGCCACCGGGGATCTGGGGAAGGTGGGAAGCACCCTCCTCCTGGAACTGATGGAGCGGGAAGGCTGGAAGCTCCAGGGCCGCCACGCCGACTGCGGCCTGCTGATCTACGATACCGAAAAACAGCAGGTGGAGGCGGGAGGCTCCGGATGCGGCTGCTCCGCTTCGGTCCTCTGCTCCTACATCCTCCCCGCCATCCGCCGGGGGGATCTGAAAAATGTCCTTTTCGCCGCCACCGGCGCCCTGATGTCCACCACCTCGGTGCAGCAGGGGGAATCCATCCCCGGCATCGCCCACCTGCTCTGGCTCTCCGCAACCCCAAAATAGGAGGTCTACGCCATGGAAATCCTGGAAATGCTGCTGCCATACCTCAAAGCCTTCGCCGTTGGAGGCGCCTTCTGCGCCCTGGGCCAGGTATTCATCGACTATACCAAGCTCACCCCCGCCCGAATCCTGGTAAGCTATGTGGTGGCTGGGGTGGTCCTGGGCGGCCTTGGCCTCTACCAGCCCCTCATCGACTTCGCCGGCGCCGGGGCCACCGTCCCCCTCACCGGCTTCGGGGCGCTCCTGGCCAAGGGAACCCGGGAGGCGGTACTGGAAAAGGGCCTCCTGGGGGTCCTTTCCGGGGGCTTCACCGCCGCTGCCGCAGGCATCGCCGCCGCGGTGTTCTTCGGCCTCGTCGCCGCCCTGATCTTCCGCTCCGGCGACAAAAGCTGATTTTGCGTCCGTGAGAGAAGATTCTGCGAAGCGTAAGTCTCTGCCCCGCTCTTTTTGCGTCCGTGAGAGAAGGGACACAGAGGCGCAAATAACTGCCCCGCTCCCTGAGCATATCACTTAAGATTCAGAAGGCGGTAGAAAAGAAAGACAATTCGCGGAGTAAAGCGGAACAAATTGCATCCCTCCCGTTGGTCGGGAACGTGGCCTCGAAAGCCCCGCCGGGGCTTTTGTCCCCTCCGGAACCGGCCAGGCAGCCCGGCCTACCGGGCGGGATTCAGCAGGGGCTGCTGGAGAGGATTCATATGAGTTCTTCCCAGCCCCTGTTATTTGTTCAGGGAGCGAAATACCGCCCTGCGCTTCTGCGTCCGTTTTCTCACGGACCCGAAAAAAGCGAGGTACCGCCCTGCGCTTCTGTGTCCAGCTGCTCACGGACCTGGGCGCGGCCCTCAGGCTGCCAGGGAGCGAGGCACAAACTTACGCCTCTGCGTCCGTATTCTCACGGACTTGGTCCCGGGCCCCGGCCCGGCTCACGGATAAAAACCCCCTGCCTGACGGCAGGGGGTTTTCCTATGGACTTATGATTCATTTCTTCAGCTGTTTCCGGCAGCGGGGGCGCCGGAACCGGGCCAGGCACCTTTTCCAGCTCTCAAAGGTGCTCCAGGCCAGAACCGCCACGCACACCCCGGTGAAAAGGCAGAACAGCACCTTTTCCTCCGTTTCCACTTCGCTGAGCAGCACCTGTCCCGCGCCCAGCACCAGGGTCCCGGCATAAAGAGCACACAGCAGGGCGCAAAGGATATCCCAGAAGAGCCGGACCCGCTCCCAGAGGCGGGGACAGAGGCGGCGGAGAAGGGAATCCCCGCCCAGCAGAACCGCCAGCAGCAGGAGCCACGGCCAAAACTTCACAGCTGCTCCCTCCTCAGCCCAAAGGTTCCCTTACCCACGGGAGGTCTCCTCCTGGGGGAGGGGCTCCGCCAGCACCTGGAGGATCTGGCGGCGGTCGGATTTCTGAACGGTGAAACGCACCCCGTCCAGCTCCAGGCTGGGGTGCTCCCCCGGGGCGGGGATCCGGTCCAGAAGACCGATGAGAAGTCCCCCCAGGGTGTCATACTCGTCCCAGTCGGGGCAGTCCCGGAAGCTGCAGCCCAGGAGCCGCTCCGCCTCCTCCAGGGAGATCTCCCCGTCCAGGGTGTAGCCGCCCCGGGAAAGAGGGGTGGCCTCCTCTTTTTCGTTGTCGTATTCGTCCTGGATATCCCCCACGATGGACTCCAGGAGGTCCTCCATGGTAACGATGCCGGAGGTGCCGCCGTACTCATCCACCACCACGGCGATCTGAGCCTTCTCCCGGTTCAGGCGGGCAAAGAGATCCCGGCACTTGGTGGACTCGGGGACATAGACGGGCTGGCGCATATAAGCGGTGGGGGAGAAGGGGGCCACCTCAGGGCGCACCGCCAGAGGCAGCAGGTCCTTGACGTTGAGGATGCCCTGGACGTCGTCCAGTCCCTCTTCCCCTACCACGGGGATCCGGGAAAAGCCGGTGGAGCCGGAGATCTCCACGATCTCCTCCAGGGATGCGTTCTCCTCCACCGCCACCACGTCGGTGCGGTGGGTCATGATTTGGTCCACGGTGCGGTCGGCGAAGTCAAAGACCCCCAGGAGCATCTCCTTTTCCCCCCGGGCGATGCCGCCGGTCTCCTCACTGACGTCCACCATCATCCGGAGCTCCTCTTCGGTGACGTTCTCCCGGCGCTCCTGGGCCCGGACCCCCATCAGGGCCAGCACCAGGGAGCAGAGCTTCTCCGAAGCCCAGGAAAGGGGATTGAAGATGGCCACGATCCAGGCGGCGGGGCGGCTCAGGGCGGGGGCCAGGCGCTCCGGGGCCAAAGCGGCCAGGCGCCTGGGAATGCCCCGGGAAAAGACCAGGATGAAGAAGACCCCCACCAGCACCACCAGGACGCTCCCCAGGAGGCGGCCCCAGGGGGTGCTCCAGAAGGGGAGCTGGAAGAACTCCAGCTCCGAGGCCAGGTCGGTGACCCCCCGGGCCAGGAAGGCCACGGCGCAGAGGTGGCAGAAGGTATAAGCCCCCCGGCAGGCGGAGGCGAAGCGTCCCGGCCGCTCCAGGAGCCTCGCGATGCGGTTCAGGGCGGGGTCGTCGGGGTCGGCGGCGGAGCGCTGCCGCAGCTTTGCGTCCTTCAGCTCCACCAGGCTGTTCTGGCAGAGGACCACAAAGGCCCCCAGGCCCAGAAATAGGAGAAAGAAGAGCAGGTCGGTGCCGGGGCCAGGGTCCCCTGGCTGGGGCTGGGCGGCGGAAAGGAACTGAAAAATGGGTATGGCGCCTGTGTCAGGGTCCATGATATGGGATTTCCTCCAGTCGGCGGGCCACGGAGGGCCCGGATTTTCCCGCGGGAAGCCGGGAGGCTCCCCCCGGCTTCCAAGCGGCGCTGCGGCGCAGCTGTACAGAAAATATAGTACAGGAAAAGCGGTGGAAAGTCAATTTCCCCTGGAAAGGCAGGGGAAAGATTTTCCAAACCCGCGGCAGGAACCGGACATGGGAGCTTTTCGCCTTTTTTCGGGCCTGGGAAAAGAAAAAAAGCCCGTTTGGGAGCCCCTTGACACTTTACACCCCGTCAAAAAAATGGTAAAATTAACTCAAGTGTGCCGGGGTTTCTGCAAAAGCAAATCTCCGCGGGTAATCCAGCAGCCCGGCATGGAAAAGTAAATCAACACAGGGAGGAAAAAAGAATGGCAAGAAAAATGAAAACAATGGACGGCAATACCGCGGCCGCCCATGTTTCCTACGCGTTCACCGACGTTGCCGCCATCTACCCCATCACCCCCTCTTCCGTCATGGCGGAAGTCTCGGACAAATGGGCTGCCGATGGCCGGACCAACATCTTCGGTGAGAAAGTCAAGGTCGTTGAGATGCAGTCTGAGGCCGGCGCCGCCGGTACCGTCCACGGCTCCCTGGCCGCCGGTGCCCTGACCACCACCTTCACCGCTTCCCAGGGCCTGCTGCTGATGATCCCCAACATGTACAAGATCGCTGGCGAGCTGCTCCCCGGAGTCATCGATGTCTCCGCCCGGTGCGTTGCTTCCCACGCTCTGAACATCTTCGGCGACCACTCCGACGTCTATGCCTGCCGTCAGACCGGTTTCGCCATGATGTGCTGCAGCAGCGTTCAGGAGGTCATGGACCTCACCGCTGTCTCCCACCTGTCCGCCATCAAGGGCCGGGTTCCCTTCGTGAACTTCTTTGACGGCTTCCGCACCTCCCACGAGCTGCAGAAGATCGAGGTCTGGGACTACGACGAGCTGAAAGAGATGGCCGACATGGACGCCATCAACGCCTTCCGGAAGAACGCCCTGAACCCCGAGCATCCCGTCCTGCGGGGCACCGCTCAGAACGGCGACATCTTCTTCCAGGCCCGGGAGTCCTGCAACCCCTTCTATGAGGCTCTCCCCGCCGTGGTCGAGGAGTACATGAACAAGGTCAACGCCCGCATCGGCACCAACTACGGCCTGTTCAACTACTACGGCGCTCCCGACGCTGAGAACGTCATCATCGCCATGGGCTCCGTCTGCGAGACCATCGACGAGACCATCGACTACCTCAACGCCAAGGGCCGCAAGGTGGGTCTGGTGAAGGTCCGCCTGTACCGTCCCTTCAGCGCCAAGCACCTGCTGGCCGCCCTCCCCGAGACCACCAAGGTGATCTCCGTTCTGGACCGCACCAAGGAGCCCGGCTCCCTGGGCGAGCCTCTGTTCCTGGACGTGGTTGCCGCCATCAAGGGCACCAAGTTCGAGAGCGTTCCCGTTTACGGCGGCCGCTACGGCCTGGGCTCCAAGGACACCACCCCTGCCCAGATCATCGCCGTCTACAACAACGCTGAGGCTTCTTCTCCCAAGAAGACCTTCACCATCGGCATCGACGACGACGTCACCTACCTCTCCCTGGAGATCACCGAGAACCCCGACACCGTCCCCGCCGGCACCCATTCCTGCAAGTTCTGGGGCCTGGGCTCCGACGGTACCGTGGGCGCCAACAAGAACTCCATCAAGATCATCGGCGACCACACCGACATGTACGCTCAGGCGTACTTTGAGTACGACTCCAAGAAGTCCGGCGGTCTGACCATCAGCCACCTGCGCTTCGGCAAGACCCCCATCCGCTCCACCTACTACATCAACAAGGCTGACTTTGTGGCCTGCCACAACCCCGCCTATGTTGGCAAGTACGACATGGTGGAGGACCTGAAGGACGGCGGTACCTTCCTGCTGAACTGCGGCTGGGATCTCAAGGAGCTGGAGGAGCGTCTCCCCGGCAAGGATAAGAGATACCTCGCCAACCACAACATCAAGTTCTACACCCTGGACGGCGTCAAGGCCGGTAAGGAGCTGGGTCTGGGCACCCGCATCAACACCGTCCTGCAGTCCGCCTTCTTCAAGCTCTCCGGCATCCTTCCCATTGATGAGGCCATCAAGTACATGAAGGACGCCGCCACCGCTTCCTACGGCCGCAAGGGCGAGAAGATCGTCAAGATGAACCACGACGCCATCGACATGGGCGCCAACGCCATCGTCGAGGTGAAGATCCCCGAGTCCTGGAAGACCGCTCCCGACTCCCATCCCGTGGAGAAGGCTGTTGGCTCCAACAAGACCCTGGTTGATTTCGTCAACAACATCGAGATCCCCGTCAACGCCCACCGCGGAGACCACCTCCCTGTTTCCGCCTTCAAGGGCGCCGAGGACGGCACCTTCCCCCTGGGCTCCTCCGCTTTCGAGAAGCGCGGCATCGCCGTGGATGTGCCTGTCTGGAATCCCGACAACTGCATCCAGTGCAACTTCTGCTCCTATGTCTGCCCCCACGCCGTCATCCGCCCTGTGGCCATGACCGCTGAGGAGGCCGCCAAGGCTCCCGCCAGCCAGAAGATGGCTGACATGACCGGTATGCCCGGCATGAAGTTCGCCATGACCGTCTCCGTTCTGGACTGCACCGGCTGCGGCAGCTGCGCCAACGTCTGCCCCGGCAAGAAGGGCGAGAAGGCCCTCACCATGCAGAGCCTGGACAGCCAGCGCGACAAGCAGGAAGGCTTCGCCTACGGCCTGGAGCTGGCCGACAAGCCCGAAGTGGCCGAGAAGTTCAAACCCACCACCGTCAAGGGCAGCCAGTTCAAGCAGCCCCTGCTTGAATTCTCCGGCGCCTGCGCCGGCTGCGGCGAGACCCCCTATGCCAAGCTGGTGACCCAGCTCTTCGGCGACCGGATGTACATCGCCAACGCCACCGGCTGCTCCTCCATCTGGGGCGGCTCCGCTCCCTCCACCCCCTACACCACCGACAAGAAGGGCCACGGTCCCGCTTGGGCCAACTCCCTCTTCGAGGACAACGCCGAGTACGGCTACGGCATGTTCCTTGCCCAGGATACCCTGCGCAAGCACCTCATCGCCAAGGTTGCCAAGATCGGCGAGACCGCTGAGGGCAGCCTGAAGACCGCCATCGACGGATACCTTGCCACTGTCAACGACGGCGCCGCCAACGGCCCCGCCACCGCCGCTCTGGTTATGGAGCTGGAGAAGTGCGGCTGCGACGCTTCCAAGGAGATCCTGAAGGATAAGGAGTACCTGGCCAAGAAGTCCAACTGGGTCTTCGGCGGCGACGGCTGGGCCTACGACATCGGCTTCGGCGGTCTGGACCATGTCCTGGCCTCCGGCGAGGATGTCAACATCCTGGTCTTCAACACCGAGGTGTACTCCAACACCGGCGGTCAGTCCTCCAAGGCTACCCCCACCGGCGCTGTGGCTCAGTTCGCCGCTGCCGGTAAGGAAGTCAAGCAGAAGGACCTCGCTGCCATCGCCATGAGCTACGGCTACGTCTACGTTGCCCAGGTGGCCATGGGCGCTGACTACAACCAGTGCATCAAGGCCTTCCAGGAAGCCGAGAGCTATCACGGCCCCTCCATCATCATCGCCTACGCCCCCTGCATCAACCACGGCATCAAGGGCGGCCTGGTGAATGCCCAGACCGAGATCAAGAACGCTGTGGCCTCCGGCTACTGGCATATGTTCCGGTTCGATCCTCGTCTGGCTGCCGAGGGCAAGAACCCCTTCAGCCTGGACAGCAAGGAACCCACCATGTCCTACGAGGAGTTCATCAAGAACGAGGTGCGGTACACCTCCCTCACCCGGGCCTTCCCCGAGCGTGCTGAGGAGCTGTTCGCCAAGGCCGAGAAGGCTGCTGCCGCCCGGTATAAGCACCTGCTGAAGCTGAAGAACCTCTACGAGGTGGAGTAAGCTTCCCGGAACTCCGGCTGAATCACACCTAAAAAAAGAGGCGGGCCTGCGGGCCCGCCTCTTTTTGCGTCCGTGAGAATACCTTCTGGGAGGCGTAAGTTCCTGCGCCGCTCTCTGAGCATATCGCTTGGGCTGAAAAGGGCG
>JAHZBJ010000085.1:0-107 GCA_019423445.1 Oscillospiraceae bacterium | reverse complement strand
GCCGGGTAGCCCCGGCTGGCGGGTCCGTGAGAAAACGGACGCAGAAGCACTGGTTCCTGCGCCGCTCTCTGAGCATATCGCTTGGGCTGAAAAGGGCGGCCGGGTAG
>JAHZBJ010000084.1 GCA_019423445.1 Oscillospiraceae bacterium | reverse complement strand
AATACCTTACCAGGCTTCCATCCAACGAGGACCGGCGGCGGGTGGATCTATCCATCACCCCCGAAGGGCTGGCTGCCCTCCAGGAATTGGAGACACAGCTGATGCTCTTTTACCAGTCACTTCTGGACCGCCTTACCCCCGATGAAGGCGACGAGCTGTTGCAGCTCATGGACAAAATCTCCGACTCTCCCTGCCATATTTGTCAGAAAGGAAGCAGATTATGATCAAACTCCTGGCAAAGCTGAAATCTTATTGGCTGCGGATCATCCTCCTCATCGCGGTGACCCTGGCCGGGGTCTATGCAGACCTCTACCTTCCCTCCCTCATGGCCCGAATCATCAACCAGGGCATTGCCGCAGCGGACTACAGCTACATTTTCCTTGAGGGAGCCAAAATGCTCTTCTTCGCCTTTATGAGCGTGCTTTGCGCTGTAGGCAGCGGCATCCTGGGCGCCCAGATCTCCATGGGCTACGGCCGGGACCTCCGCGGGCTGGTGTTCCGCAAGGCCAATTCCCTCTCCCTCACCGAGTTTGAGGAGTTCGGCACTGCCACCCTGATTACCCGTACCACCAACGATATCAACCAGATCCAGATGTTCGTGATGATGGCCTTCCGGATTCTCATCCGGGCCCCCTTGATGATTGTAGGCGGAGTCAATATGGCCTACAGTTCCAGCACCTCCCTTTCCAAGGTGGTGGTCTTCTCGGTGCCTGCCTTGGTGATCAGTGTGGTAACGGTGGCCTCCCTGGCTCTGCCTCTTTCCAATACCATCCAGCGCTCTGTGGACCGGGTAAACCTGATCATGCGTGAAAAACTCACCGGCCTGCGGGTAGAGCGGGCCTTCGGCACCGAGCTTTATGAGGAAAAACGCTTTGACAAGGCCAACCGGGACCTGACCTCGGTGACCATGCGGATGCAGCGCACCATGGCGGTGTTGATGCCCCTTCTCACCCTGATTATGAGCTTCACTCAGGTGGCCCTGGTCTGGTCCGGCGCGGTCCAGATCGATGCAGGGAACCTCCTGGTGGGCGACATGATGGCAGTGATCCAATATGTCATGCAGATTATGTTCTCCCTGATGCTCTTTACCATGATTTTCGTCATGGCCCCCAGAGCAATCGCCTCCGCGCGCCGGGTCCGGGACATCCTGGATGCCCCGGAAGCCCTCTCTGACCCCGAAAAACCCGCCCCCGAAACCTCCATCCGGGGCACGGTGGAGTTCCGGGACGTGTCCCTCACCTACGCGGGAGCAGAAAAGCCGGTGCTTCATGGCATTTCCTTTACCGCCCGCCCCGGCGAAACTACCGCCATCATCGGCTCCACCGGTTCCGGCAAATCTACCCTGGTGAACCTGATCCCCCGCTTCTTCGACGCTACCGAGGGGCAGGTTCTGGTGGATGGAGTAGATGTCCGGGAGATGACCCAAAAGGAACTCCGGGACAAAATCGGCTTCGTCCCCCAGAAAGCTCTCCTGTTCCGGGGCACCATCCGGGAAAACATCACCTACGGCAAGCCCGGTGCCACCGACCAGGAGGTCCTGGAGGCGGCTCAGGTAGCCCAGGCCCTGGATTTTATCCAGCAGAAACCCGGCGGTCTGGACGCTCCGGTGGCCCAGCTGGGGCAGAACTTCTCCGGCGGTCAGAAACAGCGCCTTTCCATCGCCCGGGCATTGGTAAGAAAGCCCGAGATCTATGTTTTTGATGACAGCTTCTCCGCCCTGGACGCCAAAACCGATGCTGCCCTCCGGGGCGCTTTGAAGAAAATCACCAACGGCGCCACCGTCTTTATCGTCGCCCAGAAGGTCAGCACCATTATGGACGCCGACCGGATCCTGGTCCTGGACAGCGGCGGCTGCGTGGGAATGGGCACCCATAAGGAATTGCTCCAGAACTGCCCCGTTTACCAGGAAATCGTGTATTCCCAGATGTCTGCAGAGGAGGTGGGCGCATGAGAGGACCCATGGGCGGAGGCCACGGCCCCCGGAACTTCGACCGTCCCAAAAACACCAAGGGCACCCTGAAACGGCTGCTCGCCTTTATGAAGCCTTTTCATCTGGGTCTGGCCCTGGTGGTGCTCTTCGCCATGATAAGCACCGTTTTCAACAGTCTGGGCCCCATGGTGCTGGGCTTTGCCACCAATGAAATTCAGCTGGGCTTTGAGGAGATGAGCGCCGGCACAGGCGGTATCGATTTTTCCGCCGTGGCGAGGATCCTGGTGCTTTTGGCAGCATTGTACGTCATCTCGGCAGTGTTCTCCTACCTCCAGAACTTTCTCGTGGCCGGAGTCTCCCAAAAGACCATTTACCAACTCCGCAAAACGGTGGACGAAAAGATCAAACGGTTGCCTTTGCGGTACTTTGACAGCAATTCCATCGGAGACGTCCTCAGCCGGGTGACCAACGACGTGGATACAGTGGCCACCACCCTTCAGCAGGGGATCAACCAAATCGTCAACTCCACCTTTTCTCTCATCACCATCCTGGTGATGATGATCCTCATCAGCCCCCTGCTGACCCTGGTGGCGCTGCTGACCCTTCCTCTCACCCTCCTTGCCTCCATGAACGTGGTGAAGGTCTCTCAAAAACTCTTTAAAGGCCAGGCGGACACCCTGGGAGACCTGAACGGCTATATTGAGGAGATGTATACCGGCCACAATGTGGTAAAGGTCTTTTCCAAAGAGCCGGACACCATCCGTTCCTTCGACGAGATGAACGACCGCCTCTACCGCTACAGCTGGAAGGCCAACTTCCTCTCCGGCATCATCATGCCAGTGAGCAGTTTTATCGGCAACCTGGGCTATATCATCGTCACGGTACTTGGCGCCATCTGGGTCATTCAGGGGAAGTTCCTGGTGGGCTCCATCCAATCCTTTATCCAGTATATCCGCCACTTCTCCAACCCCATTGTCCAGTTCGCCAACCTGGCCAATATGCTCCAGTCCACCATTGCGGCGGCAGAGCGGATCTTTGAATTTCTGGATGAGGAGGAGGAGACTCCCGATGTCCTGGACGAGGATCTCCCCCAGGCTGGCCCCGGCAGCGTGGATTTCCAGCATGTCAGCTTTGGCTACAACCGGGACCGCATCCTGATTCAGGATCTGAACCTCTCCATCCAGGCGGGGGAAACGGTGGCCATTGTGGGGCCCACCGGAGCTGGTAAGACCACCCTGGTGAACCCGATTCTTCGGTTCTACGACGTCACCAGCGGGCGCATCCTCCTGGACGGCGCCGACATCTCCCGGATGCCCCGGAAAGACCTGCGCTCCCGCATCGGCATGGTGCTCCAGGACACCTGGCTCTTCTCCGGCACCATCCGGGAGAACATCCGCTACGGCCGCCTGGACGCCACCGATGAAGAGGTGGAGGCGGCTGCCCGGTCCGCCAGAGCGGATGAGTTCATCCGCAGCCTCCCCCACGGCTACGACACCATGCTGGGGGAGGACGCCACCAACATCAGCCAAGGCCAGCGCCAGCTTCTTACCATCGCCCGGGCCATCCTCTCCGACCCCGATATTCTCATCCTGGACGAGGCAACAAGCAGTGTGGATACCCGTACTGAGGTGCTGATCCAGAAGGCCATGAACACCCTGATGGAGGGGCGCACCAGTTTCGTCATCGCCCACCGTCTTTCCACCATCCGGGATGCCAGCAAGATCCTGGTGATGCAGAACGGAAACATTGTAGAAGCCGGTAACCATAAAGAACTAATGGCTCAGAACGGTTTCTATGCCAAATTGTACCAGAGTCAGTTCCGCGGGGAACAGGAAGAAGAAGCATCCTGAGTCCCGCCAGCAGCCGCCCCTTTCCTCGCCTGGGCAGGGGGCGGCCTTTTCCTTTTGCAATAATCCTCTTTCCAAAACGTTATCTAAAGCATCAGGTTGTTGTCCCCAAAAGACGTCTGGGGCCGCGCCCAGAAACACCCCCAGAAAGGAGAACCACTATGAAACGACTTCTCGCCCTCGCCGCCGCCCTATCCCTTGTGCTGGCTGGATGCGCCGCCTCCTCCAGGCCGTCATCCTCCCTCCCGCCTCAGGGAGAAGAATCCTCTTCCCAGGAGAGTTCCGGTCTTTCCCCCGAGGAAACCCAGGCGCTTCAGGAAGCCCTGGAAACCATGATTTGGGAAAGTTCCCTCACCACCGATTGGGTAGGCTGGCCAGAGGAAGAGAATATCGCCGACGGCCGGGTGGGAACCTTCGAGATCCTGGAAGCGGAGCAGGACGGAGATACCTGGCAGGTAAAGGCGGAGCTTTACGGTTCCGTTTTCCTGGACCCGGACACCCTCACCGATGCTCCGGAGGAAACCGACCGGACCGTCTGCATCCAGGCAGAGGGCGAGCACGCCCCCTTTCTGTCCCTGGGCACCGCCCAGGTGGAGCTTCGGGAGACCGGGGATGGATTACTCCCCCTCTCCTGCGACTTTGAGGGCTCCGACAATCCAGGGGTCACCTATCTTCAGGAGCGGACCCAGGAGCTGGAGGCGGAGCTCTCCGCCAGCACCACCATCGACATCAGCCAGTACGATCCCCTGTTGGTGGACTATGTCTGGCGGCTGATCCTGGAACACCGCTATATCGAAAGCCCCGAAGAAATCACCCAATGGGATATGGAGAACCTCATCACCGACGTGGTCCTCAACTACCACACCCTGGTGGGGAATGGAACCCTGCCGGAAAACTATGTAGCGGATGCTGAGATCTTCCGCCTGGCTACAGGACTGGAGACCTTCAACAGTTACCTCTATCTTACCGACTACAGCATCTTTGAGAATATGGAGCAGCTGAACTCCATCTTTCTGAATTGCGACCTCATCGACTACACCCCGGACTTTTCCACCCTAAAAGTGGGCCACACCCGGCATCTGGCCATCAGCGGCTTCCAGGAGGACTTTGCCCTGGATCTCACCGGTTCCCAGGTGGAGGAGCTGGAGCTCCAGTCCTATATGGCAGGGATCACCGGCTTTACCGGGTGCCAGGAGGTCCGGTCTCTCTACATCTCCGGCACCCGCACCGACATGACCCTCATCAACGCCGAAAATTTCCCCGGTTTGGAAAGTCTCACCTTTGACATCTTCAGCGATACCCCCCGGCTCCGGGATTTCTCCCAGCTGGCCACCTTCGACGAGGATGTGTTCATCAGCCTCTCTCTCAACTACCAGGCATGCAACGACGACACCCTCCGTACTCTGGCTGGGGTGCGGCTGGACTCCCTGTATCTGGACCCCTACGCCAGCGGCCAGTGGCCCCTGGGGGACCCGGATCCGGAGATCCTGGCCCAGATCGACGCCCAGGAGCTGACGGTGGTCCCCGCCCCCTGACCCGGCCCTCAGAAGCCGCAAAAGAACAGCAAGCAGGACCCGGTTCCCAGAACCGGGTCCTGCTTTGATCTAGGGGAACAAGGCTCTACTGCTGATCCTTTCTCTGCTGCCGGATGGCGCCGCCGTCCAGAGCCGGCTGGCTCTCCACCCTGCCACCGTTGAAGTAGAGCTCCGCCTCTCCCACATCCTCCAGGTACGCCTCGGGGATGGCGGGGACGTAGTAGGCTCCGTATGTGGTAAGGCCCTGGGCAATGGGGACATTGGGATCCTCAGGAAGCTCCACCAGGAAGCGGTAGAAGGGCATAAAGTATTCCTGCATCTCCTCGGTACGGTAGACCAGCTCCGCCAGGGCGATGTCCTCCTCCCGGATCCCCTCCCGGCGGTAATCCTCCGGAACGGTGGTGAGATATCGCCCCTCCAAAAGCAGCTCCCGGGCCTCCTCCTGGGAGATAATGGGGTAGTCCCCCACCTTCTGGGTCAGGTCGGGGTTCTCCACCCAGACAAGCCAGAGGGTATCGGTATAACCGCTGTCCGCTTCGCTGCTGATGGCTAGATCCATGGAACGGAAATTGTAGTTAATGATAGCCTGGACCGGGTCGCTGTCATCCTGGTAGATCTCCGTCTCCCACTTCTGCCGACCGTCATAGGTGTAGTCCCCCCAGATGTTCCAGACCGGGTCGGTGATCCCCACCGCTTCCCCCAGGTCGGCAAGGCCGGGCCAGAGGGATTCCAGGATGGCGGCCCAGTCCTCCCGGCTCTCCGCCTGGGTGGCAAGATGCCCTTCTTCCAGGGCCACCGGCTCCAAAAAGGTGACCTTCACTTTCCCATTGCTGTAAACATCCAGCTGGTAGCGGCTCCCCTCCAGACGGCAAAGATAGTAGTCATCCGCCTCACTGGTCAGCGGGGCGTCCCCCAGGGCCGCCAGCAGTTCTTCCCCGTAGGCTTCCATCTCCTCCCGGGTCATGCCGGAGCCCTCCAAGGGAGCCCCGGCGGGGTCGGTGGGGACGGCGTTGCGGAACACCGGGAGGGTGGTGAGGCCCAGATCCTCCCGCCAGGGGTTTGCCTCCCGCAGCTCCTCAATATCCCGGGCCATGAGTCCTTCAAAGCCCATTCCCCCAACGGAAAGCTTCAAAGGAAGCCGGGGGAGCTCCCCGCCCTCCTCTGCCTGGGAGGAAGGGTTTTCCTGCTGTTGGGAGGCGCTGCTGGGTACTGCCCCCGAGCTGTCCCCCGGTTCCAAAGAACCGCCGGGATCCAAAAGTCCCGGGACGATCAGCGCAGCCAGCACCGCCAGGCAGGCCGCCGCTGCAAGGCCCTTCCAGCGTCTGGGAGCCGGGTGGACCGATCCTTTCCGCCCTTCCCAGGAATTGGAATCATCGCCGGTACCGGCGGAGAAAGCCGCAGCCTTCTCCTTGTTTCCTTCTTCCAGCTGGGCCAGGATCCGGCGCTTCAAATCCTCCCCCGCCTGGAGGCTGTCCACCGACAGCCGGTAGCGTTCAAGATTCGTCACCGTCAAAACCTCCTTCCAGCGTCACCCGCAGGCGTTTTCTGGCCCTGTGGAGCCAGGAAGCTACCGTCCCCTCCCGGGTCTCCAAAATGGCGGCAATCCGGGCCAGGGGTAAGTCCTCGTAATAGTAGAGATACACAGCGTTTCGGTACCGTACCGGCAGGGCCAATACCGCAGCCAGCACCTCACTCCCCTCCCCGGGTTCTCCGGAAGGGGCAGGCACCTTTTCCAATTCCTCCAACCCCCCTGCCCTTCTGCGCCGCCAGGGGTTCCGGAACCAGTCCCGACACAGGTTCAGGGTGACCCGAATGATCCAGGCCCGTTCATGCTCCCGATCCTCAAAGGGAGGCGCTTTCTCCATCAGCTTCACAAAGACGTTCTGGGTGATATCCTCGGCTTCCGCCCGTTCCCCCACGTTGTGGAAGGCGATACGGAAGATCATGTCCGAATATTCCTCCACCAGGCGTTCCATCCCGGTCCTTTCCATGCGTTCCCCCTCCTTTCACCTGTTACACGGTTTTGGAAGCTGTTTCCTTGCAGTTTCCTGAAAAAAGGCCCCGGGCAGCATCCGGGGCCTTTTTTTAAAGACTATTTTTCGCGGCACTCAGGGGATCAGAAAGAACACCCCATCTCATCTTTGAGAAAGGACTCCAGCTCCTCCGCCCCGGTGAAAAGATGTCCCTGAATTCCCAGGGCCCGGGCTCCCTCCACATTGGCCTCCACGTCGTCGGCGAACACCGTTTCCCCCGGCACCAGCCCATACTTCTCCAAAAGGGCGGTATAAATAGCCGGTTCCGGCTTGCAGGAATGGACCTCCCAGGAAACCACCCCGCCCTCCATCCGGCGAAACACAGGATAGGTATCCTTTAAATAGAGGAACGCCTCCCGGGGGAAATTGGAAAGATAAAAGAGACGAAAACCAGCATCTGCCAGACGTTCCGCCAACTGGGAAGTCCCGGGGATGGGACGGAAGATCTCGTACCAGCACCCCTGGATCTCCCGGATCTCACCGGCAAGCTCCGGGCTGCCCGCCACGGAGGCGTCAAAAATCTCCTCCTCAGTAAGATACCCCAAATCGATGTGCTTCTTCCAAAAAGGGCTTTCCACCGTGGCAAGCCACAAGGCCTTCCCTTTCTCCGGTCCATAGCGTTTGGTCAGCCACTCCAAGGGCGTCCATTCCACCAGGACCATCCCAATATCAAAAACTATATTTCGAATCATGCTGTCCACTCCTTGTTGTTTTTCTTCCGGGACGTTCAGCCCTGGCCGGAAGGATAGCGCCGGTAATAGAGGAACCGGCTGTAGCACACCCGGCTGGCGGTGTAATAGGGCAGGACATAAAGGGCCGGCGCCACCAGGAGACAGGCGGCAAACCACGGCAAAAATGTCAGATCCATCCAGAGCAGCCGCCAGCGGTGTCCCTGGGTACACTCCACCGAAAGGGCAACAGCCTGGCGCACGGTGCGCCCATACTCCGGTCCAAGGAGCACCGGCACCATAGCGTACCGCTGGGCAAAAGCACGGGCCGCCAGCAGCCAGGCTATCGCCGCCACTCCGCCCACCGCCGCCCCAAGGGCCAGAACCGGCGGGGAAGCATCTTTCAGCTGCCCACCCAAGGACCACAGCGTCCATACCGCCAAACCCAGAGGCGCCAGGGCCACGCCCCAGGAAACGGCCCCGGTATACAGGGCAGCAGCCAAGGAGCGCAGCCAAAGACGGCTGCTATAGGGACGGAAGATCTTCCGTATCGGTTCCCCCTCTCCCCGGGCCAGGGCAGAAAACCAGCCCATAGCCCCTACCTTCATAGGGATCAGGAGCACCATCCTGGCCGCCAGCAGTATCAACGAGGCTGTCACTGCTCCTTTCCCGGAAAGCCAGTCCCATCCTGCCCCACCGGCCCATTCCAACCGATAGCCCATCAGACGGAAAACCGCCCTGTCGGCGAAAGAGACTGCCCCCCAGACCAGGGCCCACACCAGAAAAAGACAGGCCGCCGCCGAAAGATGCCCTGCCAGCACAGCCCGAGCCTGGCGCTTAATATGTCTGCGCAGCTTCATAACCATTCACACTCCCCCAGTAGCATGGGCTCTTTGGGGGCGCGGTATTCGGGGATCAGTCCTCAGATTCTTTCGAAAGCTGCTGACAACACTCCCTGGCCTTGGCAAGCTCGGGATTCAGCACTGCCGCCGACTGCGCGCCGTGGGGCATCACCCCGGCTACTTCAAGGATCCGGTCCCGCATCCAAAGCTGAGGATTGGAAAAA
>JAHZBJ010000083.1 GCA_019423445.1 Oscillospiraceae bacterium | reverse complement strand
TTCGCAGAATCTTTTCTCACGGACCCGAAAAGAGCGAGGCACAGAGTAGCGCTTCGCAGAATCTTTTCTCACGGACCCGAAAAGAGCGAGGCACAGAGTAGCGCTTCGCAGAATCTTCTCTCACGGACAAAAAAAACCTCCCCGAAGGGAGGTTTTTTATCACACACAAACACACATCAAAACTCGATTTTGCCATAGAGGGAAGTGTTTTTCACCACTTCTTTTTCCTCGGGGGTCAGTTCCACCGTTTTAGGGGCGGGAGCCGGCGCTTCCGTTTTGGGGGTATATACCCGCTCCGGAGCCGGACCGTCATCCAGCTTGGGCCGGGGCGCCTTGGGGAGATTCTCCCCCTCGGCACGGGGAGTCCGGGGAGCTCCTCTCCGGTCGTCCTTTCTGCCGTCCCGGCGGCCGTCTCTCCGGCGGCCATCTCTCCGGCGGCCATCCCGGCCACCGCCTTCCCCGCCCTTTTTGGCAGGGGGATTCACGGCGGAGATCACCACACGGCGGTTGGGATCCACCCCGATGGAGGAGGAAGTGGCCCCCTTCACCTGGGACACAGCCCCATGGATCACCCGGCGCTCATAGGGGTTCATAGGCTCCAGGGTGGTGGACTTGCCGGTACGCACCGCGTTGTTGGCCAGCTTCCGGGCCAGGGCTTCCAGGGTCTTTTCCCGTTTCTCCCGGTAGTTGCCGCTGTCGATGTTGATCCGGATGTAATCATCCTCGCCGCGGTTGGCCACCAGGCTGCACAGGTACTGGAGGGAATCCAAAGTCTCTCCTCTCCGGCCGATGATGACTCCCAGGCCGGTCCCGGTGAGCTGGAGGCAGACGCTCTCTTCATAGTACCGGGGATTCACCTTGACATCCTGGATTCCCATGATCCCCAGCACTTCCTCCACATAGGCGGCGGCGCGGAGCACCCGCTCCCGGACGTTTTCGGTGGGTTCCACCTCCACCCGCTCCGGGGCCTTGGAGGCGGCGGGAGCTTCCTCACCCTTGGGGGGGCGGGGGGCTTTGGTGTGGTTTCCAGCGCCCTTTTCAGAGCGGTTTTCCTCTTCCCGGGGTTTTTCTTCCCTGGGCTTTTCTTCCCGAGGCTTCTCCTCTTTGGGCTTCTCTTCCCGGGGAGGGGTGGTTTTGGCGGGGCGCTGGGGGCGTTCCGGACGCTCCGAACGCTCCTGACGCTCCGGACGGGGAGCGGACTTCTTCTCCTCCCGGGGAGCCCGGGGAGGCTTGGGGTCCGGGACCTCCCGGAACACCCGCACCTTGGCGGGGTAGGTCTTGAGGCCCAGGAATCCCTTTTTCTCCCGGGCGATGATCTCAAAGTCGAAGATATCCTCGTCCCGGTTGATGCCCAGCTCTTTACAGCCGTTATCAATTGCCGCGTTGACGTCCCGTCCTGTGGCAATGGTCTCCTGAATCAAAACAGTTGCACCTCCTGAACGCAGAGGAAAGGTTCCCCTGTCACTTCAAATCCTCGTCGGTGACCTCCACATACTCGTCACCGTATTTTTCGGCGTTGCGGCGCCGGGCCTCCGCCAGGCGGCGGCGGTTGCGCTCCTTCTGGGAGAGGGAAGCTTCATCCTCCACTTCCTTGCCCTGTTCCTTGGCCCGCTTCTTGGCCTCGATCTTTTCCAGGCGCTCCCGTTCCTTGCGCTCTTCTTCTTCCGCCTTCATCTTTTCGGCGATTTCCTTGGGGTTCCAGAACTTATTCATAATCAGGGACTGGACCACCGCCACCAGGTTGGACATGGTCCAGTAGAGGCCCACGCCGGCGGGGACCATAAAGGTGAACCACAGGGACATGAGAGGCATCATCAGCATCATGGTGCCCATGCCGGAGGCGTTGGCGGAAGGGGTGTTCCGCATGGTTACCAGAGACATCAGCAGAGCGGTGCCGCCGGAGAGGATGGGGATGAGGATAATGGGATTCAGAAGGGTAGCCAGAGCTTCCCCGCTGAAGCCCCACTGGATCACCTGATTGGGGAACACCGAAAGATCCAGACCCAGAAAGTGCATGTCCAGGCTCTGGATGCTGGCGATAATGTCCTGCCCCACTGCGGCATAGGCCTCAGGGTTGGCCTTTACCGAATTGAGGATGGAGATCTCCGGGGCGTAGCCGGAGGTGGCGGCGGTGCCGATGAGGCCGGTGGCGATCTCAGTGATCTGAGTCAGGGCCGCGTCGGAAACATGGAGCAGGTGGGTCAGGGGACGGTAGATAACGTCCAGAAGACCAAAGAGGATGGGGAACTGAATCAGCAGAGGCAGGCAGCCGGCGGTCATGGAGTAATTTTCCCGCTGGTAGAGGGCCTGGACCTCCTCGTTCATCTTCTGGGGGTTATTCTTGTATTTTTCCTGGATCTCCCGGAGCCTGGGCTGGATGATCTGCATCTTCACGTTGGATTTCTGCTGCTTGATGCCCAGGGGGATCAGCAGGACCTTGGTGACGATGGTAAAGAGGATGATGGCCCAGCCGTAGCTGTGGACCACCTGGTACATGGCCCACATGATATAACCCAGGGGCACACCAAAGACGCTCATTATGAATCTCATGGTTCTGGTTCCTCCATGTCAGTGGATGGATTTTGATTCCGGCCCTCCTCAAGGCCTGCGAAGGGGCGGAGGGTGAAGCGCTGGGGGACGGGGTCCACCCCGCCCCGGCAAAGGGGGTTGCACCGCAGGATGCGGCACAGGGCCATCAGCCCTCCCCGGAAAAGGCCAAACCGCTTCAGGGCGGTCGCCGCGTAGGTGGAGCAGGTGGGAATAAACCTGCAGGTGGGGTAGGGCTTCAGGGGGGATATGAATTTCTGGTAAAACCGGACCGGCGCCACAAGAAGGGCCTCCCGGAACTTTTTCCACCGGGTCACGGCTTTTTTTCCTGCTTCTTTTCCGGAGCGGTAAGGTTCCGGATCTGGAGGGCCATGGCGTCCCGAACCCGCTGCATGGGGACGGCGGCGGTTCTGGTTCGGGCCACAAAGACAAAATCCCAGCCGCCGGGGACAGTGCTTTCCACGTCCCGCCAGGCCCCCCGGATCACCCGCTCGGCTCCGTTCCGCTGCACCGCGCCTCCCACCTTCTTGGTGGCGGTGATCCCCACCCGGCGCCGCCCCTGAGCCCCGCCCCGCCGGGCGTAGGTCACAAGGCAGGAACCGGCCAGACACCGGCCCCTTTTGTAAAGGCGCAGGAAATCCCGGTTGTCATTGAGAATCTGGGCGTTTTTCATCTTCATGGGAAAACCCGCTTCCTCACTGATCTTCTGACAGATCCGTTTTGTCCTCTCGGGAAAAAGAGGCGCTCCTAAAAAGAACGCCCACCAAAGTGGGCATTTCTTTACAGGGAAAGGACCTTGCGGCCTCTGGCGCGGCGGCGGGCCAAAACCTTGCGGCCGTTGCTGGTGGACATTCTCTTGCGGAAGCCGTGGACCTTGCTTCTCTGACGCTTCTTGGGCTGGTAAGTTCTCAGCATCTGTGTTCCCTCCTTCGTTTTGGAGTATTAGTAACCGCCCTGCCCATGGACAGGGCGGGACCTTGCAATATAGCATTATACCTTAGTTTGCAAAGGCCTGTCAAGGCTAAAGCCCGCTCCTTTTCCGGAAAAATTCCCGTCCCTCCTCCATCTCTTTTCTTTCACACAAGATATGGTATCCTCCACCGCCGGGCCCCACCAGATGGCGGTGGAATTTTTTTCTTTCCCCCAGGGGTTTCCTTCTTTTCCCTTTCCTTATATAAATAAGCGTGGAAATGGCCTGTGCAAACTTGAAAGGACAGGGCTTTTATGGTACAATAGGAATCAAAAGCATGGGATATTTCAGAGGAGTGTGGGAAAGCGTTATGGATTCCTTTCAAGACGTCTTTGACCTGGCGTGCCAGTACTGCCAGCAGCACCTTTCCGAGGTAGCGTATAACCTTTGGATCAAGGACATTGAGCCGGTGGACTTTGACGGTTCAGTGGCCTCTCTTTATGTCAGCAGCGAATTTAAAAAGAACATCCTGGAGGAGAAGTACCTTCCCCTCCTGAAAGAGGCCCTGGCCACCGTCCTTGGCTTCGAGGTGGAGGTATGCTTCACCAGCGGGGAAAGCAAAAAACCCGCCCCGGCTCCCCTCCCCGCCGAAGACCTGGGGGGGGACTACGCCTATACCTTCGACACCTTTATTGTGGGCCCTTCCAACAAATTCGCCCACGCCGCCAGCTGGGCGGTGGCCACCAACCCCGCCAACAGCTACAACCCCCTCTTTATCTACGGCGGCTCGGGCCTGGGGAAAACCCACCTGATCTGCGCCGTCTGCGAGGAGATCAAGCGGACCCGCCCCAATTTCAATATTCTTTATGTCAAAGGAGAAGAGTTCACCAACGAGCTGATCTCCGCCATCGCCAACAAATCCCCCCAGGACACCCGGGCCTTCCATGAAAAGTACCGGATGGCCGACGTCCTGGCGGTGGACGATATCCAGTTCATCGGCGGGAAGGAATCCACCCAGGAGGAATTCTTCCACACCTTCAACGAACTCTACCAGAACGGCAAACAGATCATCCTCACCTCGGACCGCCCCCCCAAGGAGATCAAAACCCTGGAGGAACGTCTCCGGACCCGGTTTGAGTGGGGCCTTTTGGCGGACATCCAGCCCCCGGATTACGAGACCCGCATCGCCATTATCCGGCGGAAGGCGGAACTCCTCAACATCCAGGTCCCCGACGACGTGGCGGAGTACATCGCCAACCGTCTGAAAAACAACATCCGCCAGCTGGAAGGAGCGGTGAAGAAACTCAAAGCCTACCAGCAGCTGGCCGGCTCCCCCCCTTCCATCCTCATCGCCCAGTCCGCCATTAAGGACATTCTCAGCGACCATCAGCCCATCCCCATGACGGTGGAACGGATCATCACCGAGGTGGCCCGGACCTATGGGGTGGCGGCGGAGGATATCCGCTCCCAGAAGCGGAGCAGCGCCATTTCCGTGGCCCGGCAGGTTTCCATGTACATCGTCCGGGAAGTTACCCAGATGTCCATGTCCAGCATCGGGGAGGAATTCGGCAACCGGGACCACTCCACAGTGGTTTACGCCATCCGTCAGGTCCAGAAAACCATGGAAAAGGATACCCACTTCAAAGAAACGGTGGACGATATCGTCAAAAACATCCGGGCCATGTGACCCGGACTTAAAAAGCGCCTTTTTTTCTCCACAGATTTTCAACATTCCCCCAACCTGTTTCCACCCTTCTGTGGAAAAAAAATCTTCTTTTCACCGTCTCCACAATTCCTTCCGGTTCCCATTCACAGAGGGCGCGTCCCAAAAAACAAGCTTCCTTCCCGGTTGAGAAGGCTTTTCCACATTTTCACGGCCCCTACTGCTACGACTGTTTTTATTCTTTCTCTCTTTCTAGAAAGAGGAAAAAAAACGTTCCCTCTTTTCCCAGTTACGGTCCCTTTTTCCACAAGGCAAATTTCCGCCCCGTCCCGGGCGGCCCAAAAGAAAGACAGGTGAACCCAATATGAAATTCGTCTGCGAAACCGCCCGTCTGGGCCAGGCCATCGCCAATGTATCCCTGGCGGTGTCCCCAAAATCCACCCTTCCGGCCCTGGAAGGGATTCTGGTCACCGCCAAAAAGGGCAGCCTCACCCTGGTGGGCTACAACCTGGAGCTGGGGATCACCTCCACTCTGGAAGCCCGGGTGGAGGAGGAAGGGGAAGTGGTGATCCCCGCCAAGCTCTTCTCCGAAATCGTCCGGAAAACCGACAGCCAGGAGATTCAGCTTTCCTGCGACTCCCGTTTTTTGGTAGAGATCAAGGGAGGCGTTTCCGAATTCACCATTCTGGGGATGTCCGGACTGGAGTTCCCCGAGCTCCCCACTGTGGGAGAAGGGGAATCGGTGTTCCTTCCCCAGGATAAGCTTCGTTCCATGGTGGACCAGACCCTTTTCGCCGTGGCCCAGAACGACGCCAAGCCGGTTCACACCGGGTGCCTTTTCCTCCTGGAGGAAAGCCTGGCCACGGTGGTGGCAGTGGACGGCTTCCGGCTGGCCCTCCGCCGGGAACCCGCCCAGGTGCAGCAGCCTATGCGGTTTGTGGTGCCGGGGAAGAGCCTCAACGAACTGCTGAAGCTTCTGGGGGACGACGACGCCCAGGTGGAGCTTCAGGTGTCCCGGAAGCACATCCTTTTCCGGGTGGGGGATACCAGCATTGTCTCCCGGCTCCTGGAAGGGGAGTTTTTGGATTACAACGCCGCCATTCCCAAGGAGAGCTCCACTGTGGTCAAGGTGTCCACCCGGGCCCTTCTCTCCTCCATTGAGCGTACTTCCCTGCTGATTTCCGACCGGCTCAAAAGCCCCCTGCGGGTGGTGTTTGACGACGGCCTCATTAAAATGTCCTGCTCCACCACCATCGGCAAGGCCTACGACGAGTGCGAGTGCCAGTCCCAGGGCAACCGAGTGGAGATGGGCTTCAACAACCGCTACCTCATGGACGCTTTGAAAAACAGTGAGGCGGATATGGTGAAGCTGGAGATCAGCGGTCCCCTCTCCCCCATGAAGGTGGTGCCCATGGAGGGGGACAGCTTCCTCTTCCTGGTGCTCCCCATGAAGCTGAAGACCGAATAGTTGCGTCCGTGAGCAAACGGACGCAAAAGCGTTACTCTCTACCTCGCTCTCTGAGCATATCACCTGGATTGAGAAGAGCGGCCGGGCAGGCCCGGCTGCCACGCAAGCGCCTTCTGAATCCCATGTTATTTGCTCAGAGAGCGGCGCATAGATTTGCGATTCGCACAACGCTTCTCACGGACCCGAAAAAGCGCCTTCTGAATCCCATGTTATTTGCTCAGAGAGCGGCGCACAGATTTGCGATTCTCACAACGCTTCTCACGGACCCGAAAAGAGGTTTCACATGAAACAAGAAGAAATAAAGATTACAACGGAATATATCAAGCTGGACGCTTTTTTGAAGTTTTGCGGCGCGGTCCCTACCGGGGGCCAGGCTAAGGAGCTGGTCCAGGACGGGGCGGTGCTGGTAAACGGCGAACCCTGTTCCATGCGGGGAAAAAAGCTCCGCCCTGGGGATCAGGTTTCCCTGAAGGACGGGGATACCGTTTACCAGGTGAAATAAGAAAGAGCCTGAAAGAGGCCCGGGATGCGGGCGGATCCGAAGTACGGAAAGAAAGGGGATGGCGGGTTTTGCATATTACAAGGCTTTCCATCCGGGATTTCCGGAACATCGGAGAAATGGAGCTGGAGCCCTGGAACGGGGTCAATATTATTTATGGAAACAACGCCCAGGGAAAAACCAATCTGGTGGAAGCCATCTACCTGCTGACAGGGCAGAAAAGCTTCCGTCAGACCCGGGAAAGCGATTTGGTGCGGTTTGGCCAGCCTTCGGGAGAGATCTCAGCCCGGTTCTTCTGCGGAGGCCGGGAGCAGGAGATCCGCCTTGCTTTGGAAGGGGGAAAGCGCACCGCCCTCCTTAACGGGCTTCCGGTAGGGGTGGGAGAGCTGACAGGGCGGTTTTTCGCCGTGGTCTTCTCCCCCACCGAACTCTCCCTGGTCAAGGAGGGGCCCAGCCAGCGCCGTGCTTTTCTGGACGGGGCCATCAGCCAGGTGATGCCCCGGTATGTCCGGACTTTGGCGGACCTTTCCCGGGTCACCTTCCAGCGGAACAGCCTCCTTTATGACATGGCAAGGAATCCTTCTATGGACGAAGGACTTCTGGAAGTGTGGGACCGGAGCTTGGCCCGGCTCTCCTATTCCATTATCAACGCCCGGTGCCGGTATCTTGCCCGGCTGGCCCCCTATGCCGGGGAGATCTACCAGGGTATCTCCGGGGGGAAGGAGACCCTTTCCCTGGGGTACCGGTGCTCCATCCCCGGGGACTGGGGAGGAATCGGGGAGCGTGAAGGGGAAGCTTTGATCCAGGAGGCCCTGGAAAAAAGCCGCCGGGAGGATCTGAAAAACGGTTTCACCACCCTGGGCCCCCACCGGGACGACCTGGAACTTCTGGTAAACGGAGTGTCCGCCAGGGCTTACGGCAGCCAGGGACAGCAGCGCAGCTGCGCCCTGACCCTGAAGCTGGCGGAATGCCGGGTGATCCGGGAGGTGGCCGGGGAGGAACCGGTGATTCTTCTGGACGACGTCCTCAGCGAACTGGATAAGACCCGCCGGGATTATTTTCTGGCGGGGCTGGCCCCGGGGCAGCTGTTTATCACCTGCTGCGACCGGGCGGGGTTCCGAAGCATCCGGGAAGGAAGCACCTGGCGGATCAAGGAAGGGAGCTTGGCAGCCCGGCGGCGGATCGTCCACCGGGACGGCGGCGAGGACCCCTCTCCCCCGACAAAAAAGGCTTCGGGAAAAAAGAAACAACAAACCCAGTGAACCAAGGGAAAGGACCGGTTTATGTATCTGCATTTGGGACAGGACGTCCTGGTAAAAACCAGCGACGTCATTGGAATCTTTGATATGGACAACACCACCGTTTCCAAGGGGACCAGGAAGTTTTTGACCACAGCGGAACAGGAGGGGCGGGTCATCAGCGCCGCTGAAGATCTTCCCAAGACCTTCGTCCTCTGCGGCAGCAGCCGGAAGGACTGCCGGGTCTATCTGAGCCAGATCTCTTCCCCCACCCTTCGGAAGCGTACAGGATATATTGAGAATATTTCAAATGTCTAGGCCGGGTGGCCCCGGCAGGCTGGCCGGTCCCGCATGGAACGAAAGCCCCGGTGGGGCTTTCGAGGCCACGTTCCCGACCAACGGGAGGGATGTCCGTGAGAATACGGACGCAGCATCGCTGGTTTCTGTCTCGCTCTCTGAACAAACAACCTGGGCTGGGAAGAAACCCAAAATTGCCCCCGCCAGCGCCTTCTGAATTCCAGGTCAGAAAATAATGCGCCTTCCGAATCCTATGTGATTTGCTCAGGGAGCGGCCGGGCAAGGGCCCGGAGCCATGCAATTTACTCCGCTTCGCTGCGCAAATTGTCTTGCCTGCCAAACCGCTTTCTGAATCCCTGGCGATCTGCTCAGGGAGCGAGGCACAATGTTACGATTCGCAGAACCTTTCTCACAGACAAAAAACCGCTTTCTGAATCCCAAGTGACCTGCTCAGGGAGCGGCCGGGCAAGGGCCCGGAGCCATGCAATTTACTCCGCTTCGC
>JAHZBJ010000082.1 GCA_019423445.1 Oscillospiraceae bacterium | reverse complement strand
TTCAATTTTCAAGGTGCAACCTCTGTCTTGCGGCCTGGCCGCTCGAGACAGCTTAGTTATAATACCACACCCTTCCTCGACTGTCAACACCCTTTTTGCTTTTTTTGCAAAGAAAGTTTACATAAATTTGGAATTGGGGAAAGGTGCCACTATAAGTATGTATAATCTTTTTCCAAGTATACGAATGGTAAATATTCCCTGGGGTTTTCTTGGCCCTTTTCCCTTCTATAACCACCTCCTGTCCATGGAACTCCTTGCTTTTATCCCTGCTTTCTTCTATACTTGAGTGCAGAATTTCTTTCAAGGGGGAACCTCTATGCCCATTCGTATCCCGGACACTCTGCCTGCCGTTTCAGTGCTGGAACAGGAAAACATCTTTATTATGAAGGAGGAGCGTGCCGCCCACCAGGACATCCGTCCCCTGCGCATCGTGATTCTGAACCTGATGCCCAAGAAAATCGAGACGGAGACCCAGCTTCTTCGCCTCCTAGGGAATTCCCCCCTCCAGGTGGACGTGGATCTGATGCAGGTGAGCAGCCACCAATCCAAAAATACACCTGCCGAACATCTCCTCCATTTCTACCGCACTTTCCGCCAGCTTGAGAGCCAGCGGTTCGACGGCATGATTATTACCGGGGCGCCGGTGGAGCAGATGCCTTTTGAGGAAGTGGATTACTGGGAAGAGCTTTCCGAGATTATGGACTGGAGCAAAACCCACGTCTATTGTACCTTACACATCTGCTGGGGAGCCCAGGCCGGGCTCTACCACCACTACGGTATTGATAAGGAGCCCCTGGAGGAAAAGCTTTTCGGCGTGTTTCCCCATATCACCCGGGTGCAGAACCATCCTTTGACCCGCGGCTTCGACGAGGAGTTCCTGGCCCCCCATTCCCGGCACACCACCGTGGATGAATCCCTGGTTGCCGCTTGTCCCCAGCTGGAAATCCTGGCGGACTCCCCCAAGGCAGGGCTTTACATGGCGGCCCGCCGGGATGGCCGGCAGGTCTTTGTCACCGGGCATTCGGAGTACGACCGGGGGACCCTGGACGGGGAATACCGCCGGGACCTGGGGAAAGGGCTTCCCATTGCCCCGCCGGAAAACTACTATCCCGGGGACGATCCGGCTTTGCCCCCCAGACTCCTGTGGCGGGGCCATGCCAACCTTCTCTTTGTCAATTGGCTCAACCATGTCTATCAGGACACCCCCTATGATCTGGATCAGCTTGCCGGCTTTTAACGAAATCCAGGAATATTTTACATAGAATTGATTGACTCACCCCCTCTTCGTTTCTTATCCTATCTTTAGTAAAGAACAGGAGGGAAACCATGTCTCAAATAATCCGGCGGATGGCAGTGATCGTCTTGGCGGCAGCCGCAGCGGCTATGGCGGCTTGGATGGTATGGCCCAGGTCCCTGGGGGATTCCTTCCCGTGGGAAAGGGGAGAGGTGCGGGCTTCTATCATCATCAGCGGGGTGAAAACGGTTCGGGATGACGGAGCCCTCCTCTCCCTTCCCTACCACGACATGGAGAGCTATACCCTCGCCGCCGGCAGCCCCCAGGCGGAAGCGGTAATGGCGGTGCTGGAGAAATACACCTGGCACCCCTGCCTGGACACCCTGACCAGGAACAGCCATACTGGGGCAGCGGCAAAGCCGCGTCCCTTTGCCAAGAGCTTACCACTATCCTTCGGGGAGAATGAACCAAAACAGGAAGGGCGGAACCGCCACACCCAATGCGTGTGACAGTTCCACCCTTCCTTTCTGTGAGCTTTAAAAATGGTTCCGCCATTTTCTTTTTGCTTACTTTTTCTTTTTTGCAACAGAAAAAGCAAGGCCACGAGAAACGGCGTATTCCTCCCCCAGCTCCTCCAGGAGCCGGCATTCCCGGGGGGAGAGGTTCTCCCACAGGGTAGTGGAAAACTCCAGTTTGCCGTCCCGGACCTTTCCGTTCCAGATTCCGGCAACCCGCCCTCCTTTCAGCACCACGCCCGGGTTGGACACCGTCCTCCACACCAGACGCTGGCAGGCCCGGTCCTCCAGGATCACCTCCCGATCCCGGATATCCAGGTATGGGTCGTGGGGGCCCAACAACAACAGTTTCTCCTCCGGCGGACCCTGGAAAGCCAATATTTCCGCGTCCTCAGCCAAAAGGAACCGGCTTTTTCCCGCTGCCTTCACCGTAATCATCTCGTCTTCTGCTGTTTTCCACAGCCGGGCGGCCTGGCGTGGGGAACATCCCAGCCACTCTCCAAAGGCAGCCTGGGTGGAAGGACCGTAGCAGTGGAGAAACTTCCTTACCAACTGCCGCTGGCCGTCGGGGGACTGAGGCGGATCTCCCCCCAGCCAATTCCTGCAGGAGGTAAAGGTGGGGCTCTGCCCCTCCCGCCGGCCAAACACCACCAGGGAGCGGAAAGCGCAGGGCCTCAGCAGGAAGGATACCGCAGCGCCTCCCACCGTCTGACGGTCCGGGCTGCCGTACATGGAAGGGGCATCCCAAAGCTCCCTTTTCTCCGGGGGCAGCCACTCCCGGACCTGCTGGGCAAGGACCCGATCCAAACTCTCCTTGCTTTTGACGGCACAATGGTCCAGGTGCTCCGCCGCCTGTTCCACCAGGGGCAGCAGGTCGCAGAAGGACATTCCCAGATAATCCAGGGCCAGCTGGATCCCGCGGGTGTAAATCCAGGGCTCCTCCCCAGGAAGAGCCGCCAGGGGGGTCAGAAAAACGCCCCTCTCCTCCGTTGGAAAAACCACGGGTGCCCCCCGGAAGCTCCAGGCCTGGAGCAAGCTCTTTTCCTCCCACAGGGCCTTCCGAAGCATCTCCAGGGTGCATCCTTCCAGGCGGTTGAAAAGCGCCGTCTCCCACGCGCCCGGAGGCGAATTCTGAAGGCCGCAGGCACCCGCGGCTTCTTTCATCCCGGCGGGGGGCAGTTTCCGGTCCAAATGGTGTGCGTGAAGCCGCAGACTCCGGATCTGTTCCACGTTTCGTTCCATTGCTTTCTCCTATCCTCAAACTGCAAAAGGCGCCTGGCGGACAGCTGCCGCCAGGCGCCTTTCTTCTCTCTCAGGGAGACGTGACACAGGGGAAATCAATCGTCATCGTCCCGGTCTCGATTCCGGTCGTCGTCCTCGTCATCCTCATTCTCCTCATCGGCGGTGGGGGTCTTTTCTCCCACCAAGGGGACATCCTCGTTGACGCCGGTGTGGTAGGGACAGGCGCTGGGGATGTTGTCGGTTTTATACCAACCGGTAGCAGTGTTCTCACAGTCGGGAGTTGCGGCATAGCCGGTAAGGGTGCAGTATTTCACCGAAACCACACTGGAGGAACCCGCAAAATCTTTGGGTTCCAGGCCCTCATGGACCTGGACCATTACCTCCCGCCACAACAGCGGGGGCGGGTACTGGGTGTAATGAACCGTATTGGGAACTTTTTCTCCGTAAGCGTCATAAATCAGGTTCCCCTCATCGTCCTTCTGGTACTGCTCATCGTACCCAACCCAGCAGACTCCCACATAGTATGGGGTGACCCCTACAAACCACTGGTCCACATCGTCGTCGGTGGTACCGGTCTTGCCTGCCACCGGGATGCCCAGGGCGCTGAGGTTGGCGGAGGTTCCGGTACCAGGGGAGGCGTTTACCACCCGCTGGAGCAGCTTATTCATCACAGTGGCGGCGTCATAATCCAGCACCCGCTGAGGAGCGTTTTTGGTTTCCAACACCACGTTGCCCCGGCTGTCCAGCACCTGGGTATAGCAGTAGGGCTGAGTCCGCAGGCCGCCGTTGGCATACATCTGATAAGCTCCTGCCATATCCAGGGGGGTGATGCCGTTGGTCAGGGAGCCCAGAGCCATGGGGCTGTAAGCGATATCGCTTTCGGAAAGGGTCTGGATATTCAAAGAGTCGTGCATGAAGTTCCAGCAGGCTCTGGGGGTAAGCATCTGCACCAACTGCACCGGAATCATGTTGGTGGAGCGCTGGATGGCCTCAGTCACCGTCATGAAGCCCCGGAAAGTTCCGTAGTGGTTCCCGGGGGCCCAATCAGGTTGTCCCTCCTGCTTGATGACCACCTGCTTATCCTCAATGAGTGTGGAGAAGTGAATCAGGTTCTGCTGGATGGCCAACGGATAGGAAGAGATTGCCTTGATGGTGGAACCCGGCTGCCGGGCCGTGTCAGTGGCGCGGTTCCAAATACGGGCGCCTTCCTTCACCCCGGTACCGCCCCGGAGAGCTACAATCTTTCCGTTGGGGTCGGTGATGACAAAAGCGGACTGAGGCTTCTCTTCATTGGTGACAGTGGGGAACTCATAAGTTTCATAAACCTCGTCCAGAATACCCTGGATTCGGGTATCCACCGTGGTATAGATCCGGTAGCCGCCGGAGAGGAGCATCTTCTCCGCTTCCCGGTAGGTGTAGCCTTTTTGCTCCGAGAGGTCGTTGATGACACACTCAATGACATAGTCCACAAAGTAGCTCTGGTCATTGCTCACCAGCTGCTCTTTGTTGGCGCTGGCAAAGACCAGCTCCCGGTTCAGCTCCGTCTCATACTCCTCATCGGTGAGCTTGCCCTGCTCATGCATCAGGAAAAGGATGTCATCCTTACGCTTGAGGTTGTTCTCCAGGCCGTGGTTGGTATCGGTGTTGTAGAAGGGGTTATAGTAGGTTGGGTCACGGGTGATACCCACGATGGAGGCACACTCCGCTGCGGTAAGCTCGCTGACGTCCTTGTCGAAGTACAGGTTGGCCGCAGCCTGGATGCCATAGGTGTTGTTGCCGAAGGAAACCAGGTTCAGGTATGCCTCCAGGATCTGGTCCTTGGAATAGCGGCGTTCCAGCTTCAAAGCCCGGACAATCTCCCTGGCTTTACGCATGGTGTCCACTTCCGTATCCCCGGTAAGGTTTCTGGTTACCTGCTGGGTAATGGTGGAAGCGCCCGGGGTGCCTTCATAGAGCTGGAGGAACGGGAGGTGAAACTTATGCCCCACATAGTTGATTCCCGCCTGGATGGTGGTGATCCAGTCCACGCCGTTATGCTCCCAGAACCGCTTATCCTCCACCGCCACCACTGTGTCGATAAGAGCCTGGGGGAACTGGTCAAAGTCCACCCAGATGCGGTTCCCGTTTTCCGAGGAAAGGCGCTGAAGCTCCACCCACTCCTGGGTCTCCGGATCCTGGGCATACAGGAAGGTGGTGTATTCCAGCTTTTTGGCGTCCAGGTCCAGGATGTACTGATCGTCCTCCAGCATATCAAAGGCATAAACAGTAACATAGCAGGCCAAAACGCACCCGGCAATGACCATGAGGCAGCACAGCGCCATAATGGCACGGATGATATGTCCCACAATGGGGTTGCGCGGTTTCTTTTCCTTCTTGTCCTTTTTGCGTTTGCCGGGATTCCTGCGCCCGTCGGATGCGGACCGTCCTACACGATCCTCCCGGTGCTCCCGGTCCCGCTCATTTTCCTGCATGGATGGCAAAACCTCCATTTCCATTAAGGACTTAGTTAAGGTTAGTATACCATACTTTTCCCGGGAAGTGTTACGATTTTTTAAATGTTTCGCCGCCGTTGTTTAAACGCGCTGTGAGGGCTTCTTCTCCTCCTTCTGCATGAAACTCCCTTCTGCTGCCCATACTGGGGATGAAATGGGCTTGTCCCCAAGGAGGTGTCCACCTTTGAAAAAACGTTTTTTGATTACGGTTCTTACCATTCTCGCCGCTGTTGCCGCCGGGGTAGCCCTGGCCGCTATCCCCCGGATGGAGCGCCTCGCCGCTCTGCCCCAGGTTCAGGCTGAAAAAGAAGCGCCCCTTTCCCAGTCCTCCTCCCCCTCCTCTTCCCAGGCCCAGGGAGCATCCGGCTACCTGCTGGGGGAATACAACGGCCGGGTCTCGGTTCTGACCCCGGATACCGGGGAACCTGAGATGATCTTTGATATCTTTGTCCGAACCCTTCCCGTCCCCGACCAGGAATTGTTAAAACAGGGGATCAGGGTTGAAACCTACGAGGAGCTGACCCGGCTCATCGAGGACTATATCAGCTGACTCCCTGTTTTTCCCTTTCCGGACCCGTTCTGGGGGGAAACGCTGCCTGATTGCACCGATGTCATTCTCCCTTGTCCAAAAAATACAGAATGTAACTGTGGGGGAAAATCCAGTAACCCCATTGTCAGAAAGCCTTAACCAAAAAAGGATGATTTCCTCCTCCCGGGGAGGTATAATAAAGACACAACAAAGAGTTCTTCCTCCATTTTCCCCTCTCCAGGGAAATCTAACATATGTCCAATAAAATTTTAATCTTCTGAAAAGGCCCGGGTCCATCGACCTGGGTCTTTTCAGTTGTCTGGAAGCTTTTCTCCGCATCTCCCTCCCCCTTTCCCAATAGAATGTGATGGAAAGGAGGCGGTGTGGATGGTATTTCTTCTGGCGGGGGCCGGGTTGTGGTTTTCCCTGGTGACGGGGTTCCTCCCCCTGCGCCACCCTCTGCGGGTGCTCCGATGCACCCTAGGCTCCCTTTTTTCTCCCTCCAGAGGTTCCCAGACCGGGGTCTCCCCGTTCCAAGCAGTATCCACCGCCCTGGCGGGGACCCTGGGTACCGGGAATATCGCAGGAGTCGCCACCGCCATTGTGGCCGGGGGACCCGGCGCGGTCCTCTGGATGTGGCTCTCCGCCCTTCCGGGAATGGCTACCAAATATGCTGAGGTCCTGCTGGCGGTGGAATACCGCACCAAGGACCGTCGGGGCCGCTGGCAAGGGGGGCCCATGGAATATATGGAACGGGGCCTTGGGATGCCCTGGCTGGCGGCGGTCTTTTCCGTGTGCTGCATTCTCTGCTCTTTCGGCATTGGCAACGCCGCCCAGGTGGGCGCTGTCGCCCAAGCCATGGCTCGGGACTTCTCCATCCCGCCTCTGGCAAGCGGAGCGATCATGGCCCTTATGGCGGGGCTGGTGATGATGGGAGGACTCCGGCGCATCGGCGCCTTCACCGAACGCTTTGTCCCTTTTATGGCCCTGTTTTACCTGGGGGCCGGAGCTCTGGTGCTTTGGCAGAACCGGGCCCAGCTGCCGGAAGCCCTTGCCCTCATCTGGCAGGGGGCCTTCCGCCCCGAGGCAGCCGCAGGGGGCGCAGCGGGCTACACAGTGCGCCAGGCTGTCCATTTTGGAGTGGCACGGGGGGTCTTTACCAATGAGGCCGGTCTGGGCTCCGCCCCCATCGCCCATGGGGGCGCCGACGCTTTGGGGCCGGCTCAGCAAGGCTGCTGGGGCATCTTTGAGGTGTTTGCCGACACCATCGTCATGTGCGGCTTTTCCGCCCTGATTATCCTCTCCGGCGGGGACCTGTGGCGCAGCGGCCTGGACGGAGCCGCCCTTACCTCAGCGGTGTTCGCCCAGGCTCTGGGGCCTCTCGGGGGATGGGTGGTAAGCCTCTCCATTCTTCTCTTCGCCTTCTCCTCGGTTCTGGGCTGGGGTTACTACGGAGAACGGGCGGTGGGGTATCTCACCGGCGGCAGCCCTGCGGCGGTCACCTGCTACCGCCTCATCTATTTGGGAGTGATGGTCCTGTCCGCCCCTGCCAGCCTGACCCTGGTATGGAGCCTCTCGGATCTCCTCAACGGTGCAATGATGGTCCCCAACCTCATTGCCGTGCTGGCTCTGTGGCCGGTGGTGCGCCGGCGCACCCGGGAATTTCTGAGAAACACCACACCTTAATCCCTTTTGCAGCAGAAAAGCCCGCGCCCCTTTCCGAATCTGGAAAAGGCCGCGGGCTTTTTCACCATACGGCGTCATCCTATCAAGGAATAATCTCCCTGAGGATTGTAGTAAAGAATATTCTCAATGCCGTTTTCTTCCAGGGCCAAAACCTGATCCTGGACCTCCTGAGTACCGTAGGTTTTGTTCACAGCCGCCCCCAGGGTGGTAGAGGTGTAGGCCTGGACCATGGCCGCCACCTCCGCCTCCTCATCCCCCAGAAGCACCTCCTGGCAGACAGCCAGAGCCTGGGAGATGGTATTGTAGGGATCCAGCGCCGGGGCGGAAAGGGTCAGCTCCTCACTGGTGACACCGTTGCCGAACTGCTCCGGCATGACCTCCACCATCACGCTTCCTGCGGCGGAAACAAGGCTGCCCACATCGTCCCCGTAACGGACGTCGCTGAAGCCGGCCGCGGAGAGCAGATTCACCGTAGTGGCAATCCGGCTGCCTTTTGCCTCAGCCGCGCCCCTGGCCCGGGTGAGGAATCCGGCCAGGATCCCGGATTTGTCCAGAGTCCCTGTATTCCCGTAAGTGGCAAGCTCCAAAGAGAACCCCTCGGGGAACTGGACCCCGTCCAGCAGCAACACATCCATCCCTTTTGCAGCCGCTTCCTCCACAATGGAGATGATATAATCCTGAGATTCGTGGTTGTTGGGATTCAGCCAAGATTTGCCGCCATTTTCCTGGTAGTCGTCAATCCAGTTCACCGAACTGTTCATATACTTTACCGCAGAATCGTACATATGGCCGGCGGCGGTAGCGTCTTTGAATGCGAAGATGCGGCCCACCGGCACCAGCCCCGCTTCCCGAACCGCTGTCATAACCTGGGCCAGGTCATAGCTGTCCTCTGCCTGAGCCCGGTTCTGCTCCACCAGCTCCAGGTTGCTCTGATAATGGACAATACCGCTGTCATCCTTCAGGTCAAAGACCACCCCCTGGATCCCCTTGGCAGAGAGCTCCGCCAAAGCGCTTTCCAGGCGGCTGGAATTTTTGATTACATCCAGGGGCAGGTAGGCGGCAGATCCGGGGAAAGGGCTCTCCGCCAAGGGCTTTTCCTGGCCGACGGATCCGCTCTCTGAATTCGGGGCTGCAGGATCTCCGCTGGATGCATCCGGCGGGTTCTCCTCTTGGGAAAGCTGAGGCAGCTGGAAATTGGTGACAAAATCATACACCGGCGGATACGCAAACCACCCCACCGCCAAAGCCACTCCCACACACACCACCGTCAAAAGGGCGGTTTTCATGGTTCTTTTGCGTTTTTGAGTCCGTTCGTAGTCGTACCGCCTGATTTTGAAATCCTTCATGATCTTCCCCCTTTTTGGGATCTAGCAGCAAGCGGAGCAACAGCTCGCCTTTACAGTGCCAGCTGATGGCCCATGAGTCCGAAAAGGGCCAGGGAGACCAGGCCCAGACATACGAAAAAGATTGGCACCCCGCGGAAAG
>JAHZBJ010000008.1:18769-30754 GCA_019423445.1 Oscillospiraceae bacterium | reverse complement strand
GTCAAACGAACCGCTCATCAGGTACATGCTCTCTACCTCGTCGTACTGGTAGATACGCTCGGCAATCCGGTCAAACCCATCAATGGACTGAGGCACCACATTTACCTCGATCAGCGCGGTTACCGTCTCTTTGCGTACCCGGTCCCAGTCAATGATTGCCTTATAACCCAGGATAACCCGGTCTTCTTCATATGCTCGGATGGCCTGCTCTGCCTCTGCCTGCGATACGCCTGCGGCGGCTGCCAACTGGGCTACGCTCATGCTGCAGTCCTGCTCCAACAATTCCAACAGCTTTTCCATGGACGGTCTCCTCCGCTTCCTGTAAAATTTCCCCTACCTGCAGGGAATGGTGGTAAGATACTCCGCTTTCTTTGCTCTTTGTGCCCCGGACGCGTTTTTTCTCCGCTCCCGGCACTTTTGTCAGCAGTCCTTATTATACACAGATTATACTGGAAAAACAATCCCGGACTTTCTCCCTCCGTCCCCCGAATAAAAGCGGGCGGCCGCGTCTTCCGCGTGCCGCCCACCATCCGGATTCAGGGACGCCAGTCACCCATGGCCTCTTCCAGCTTCTCCAGCGCCCGTTTCTCAATGCGGGATACATTGCGGCACGCCTATTGTAAGCGATTTCCGCCGGAAATTTACGCCGGGTGGGACGGCGCAATCCCTTGCGGTGTCTGGCTTTCCGCCGTTTCGTCCAGCTGGGCGAAGCGGAATTTTATGAGGATCTCCTTGTCCTCGGTGAGCTCCACCCGCTCGATAAGGCTCACCAGCAGCTCCCGGCTTTCCCCGGCGGTTTCGATGAACCGCTGTACCAGTTCCTTGGCTCTGTCCTCGCTTCGGACAGGGCTTTTTTTGCGCAGCTCCAACTCCTGCCGCTTTTCCTCCAGTTTCTCTCGCTCCAGCTTAATCCGGCCGAAGATGCGCTGGAAGTCCGCCTCTGGCAGCAGCCCGTTGAGCCGGTCGGTATACATCCGGTCCAGGTTGGCGGTGAGGCTGTCAATCTTGGACTGGAGTGCTTGGAGCTCCGTCTCCAGACTGCTCTGCTTTCTGGCATTCTCCACAGCTTCCTGTGCCACGGGCAGCAGTTCATCAGGGTTCAGATACGCCTGGCACACCTCCCGCACCTTGGCGACCACCGCTTCGGTCACCGTCTTCTCCTTGATGGAATGGCAGGTGCAGACCCCAGCCTTGGTGAACCGCTGATAGGTGCGGCAGACGAAGTACAGCACATCCTCTCCCTTGGCGTTTTTCCGGTTGAGGACTGCCAGTGGGTAGCCGCACTCATGGCAGAAGATCAGCCCCTTCAACAGGAAGTCGTAGGTCCGGCTCCGGGTGTGCTTGCGGCTGTTTACCAGCATCCGCACCTTCTGAAAGGTCTCTCTGTCCACCAGAGGCTCGTGGGTACCCTCCACCACCACCCAGTTGGCTGGGTCTTGCTTCAGGCACTTCTTGGATTTATAGCTGATCTTCACGCTGCGCCCCTGTACCATGTTGCCGATGTAAGTCTCATTTTGCAGCATGTCGGAGATCCGCTCACTGCTCCACAGGCCGGTGTAGGGGCCGGGTTTTGCCACTGGGAGATTGGCATAGGTGGCCGGAGTGGGCACCCCCTCTTGGTTGAGAAGGGCGGCGATATTCCGGCAGCTCATACCGGAGAGGGCCAGGGCGAAAATCCGCCGCACAATGGGGGCTGCCTCCTCGTCAATGACGATCTTGTTTTTCTCCGTTGGGTGCATCTTGTAGCCGTACACCGGTTTGCCGCCGATAAACTGTCCCTTCCGCTGCTTATCCCGTTTGACCGATTTGATCTTCTTGGAGATATCCTTGGCGTACATGTCGTTCATGATGGCACGGAAGGGGGTGATGTCGTTGGCGGTGGAGTCCACGCCGGTGTCGATGCCGTCCAGCAGGGAGATGTACCGCACCCGGTGCTCGGGGAAGTACCGCTCCATGTAGTGGCCGGTCATGATGTAGTCACGGCCCAGACGGGAGAGGTCCTTGGTAATGACCATGTTGACCTTCTTCGCCTCAATATCGGCAATCATCCGCTGGAAGCTGGGGCGGTCGAAGTTTGTACCGCTCCAGCCGTCGTCTATATAGGTGTCATGGACGCTCAGCCGGTGCTGCTGCACAAACTCCCGCAGAAGGGACTCCTGATTCTGGACGCTCTGGGATGGTCCCTCGCTCTCATCCTCCTTTGATAGTCTGATGTATAAAGCCGCATGGTAATCCATGGGATTGCTTATCTCTAAGTACATTTGCTACCTCCTGAGATAAGCTGCCATTCATCATGGCAATTGTACCGTGCTTTGAATTCCTTCCGCAAGGCTCCGGGTAAGGAAAAGGCGAAAGGATCGCAGGAAAATCTCTCTCACATCCTCTTCTTCGGAAAACTCAAATCGCACCTGTACCGCTTGTCTTTTCAATCAGATCACTCCTCTCACATACTTTCTCTATTCCTATGTTTGCAAGAAAGAGGATTTGCTTGTCCTAAAATTTAGGCATAAAAAAACCAAGCCCATCGGCTTGGTACGTCCTTTCACATTTTACAGATATTCGTTGAGGATCTCCCTCCAGTCTGTTAGCACTTCGCCCGCGAAATCTTTCATCAGAGAAAGGTCTCCTTGCATTTTCAGAAACATCTGGTGGCATCGAATGTCAAGTAATAAAAGCAAGGCATAGAGAAGCATCGCAGCTTCAGCCTTCAGGCCTCGTTCATATAGGCCCTCTAGAACCCGGTAAAGTTCATTGATCATGACGATTGGCATCCGCTGAGACATTGCTTCAAAAAACGGGAGTGTAATGCTACCGGATAAATCATAGAGTTCGAGCTTTTCCATTTCTATACTCCTTTATTTATAAATTGTTTGCTATTCTCCTGACATTTAGCGGGTTCACGTCTGTCGAAACGGTACAATTGAATATTTTCTGTATAAGCCCCCGTAGCTCAGTTGGATAGAGCGGTCGCCTCCTAACATTTGGCGGGTTCTCAACCGCCGGGGTCACAGAAACGAATAAAAATTGCATACGCGCCAGTAGCTCAGCTGGACAGAGCACCGCCCTCCTAAGCCCAAGTTGTATTTCGCAGTTTTTCTATATGAGCCACAGAATGTTGTTTCGTCCACACAGTGTTGCCTCTTCCAATAAAAGTGGGGTAATTATGAACAAAAGGCCGAACCCCGCCGCCGGCTGGAACAAGCTTTTTTTGAGAGGCTAACCCTTGTCAGATCTGGCAGGGACAGCATCCGGCGCAGCATGGCGGCATCCTCCTATACCGCCGTGAACGCTGTCAGAGCAAATCATAACCACCGGCTATGCCGGTGGTTATGATTCCATTCCGTTGTCTACCTAATCTATATTCAGCAACACCTCAAAAGACCTCACGGAGACGCAGATCGCATAGCATGAACCGGACTCTATTGCTGATGAGGCTGCTGCCGAGAATGGTTATGCGGGAACGGTATGCTATTGTTTTTCCCAGGGCGTTTGGTAGAGAAAAAGGTGCTGATATTTTACATCAGCACCCTTTTCTGTCAGTATGAAATCTTTGACTTTACATCTTAGAAGGCAGGGGATAGTACGGCCTCTTTTGGGGAAATTATTCGAGTTCGAAGGCACCGGTATACAGCTGATAGTACTTACCCTTCTGGGCAATCAGCTCGTCGTGGCTGCCGCGCTCGATGATGCGGCCGTGCTCAAGGACGATGATGGCATTGGAGTTCTGGACTGTGGAGAGTCGGTGAGCAATGACAAACACCGTCCGACCGTACATCAGCGCGTCCATGCCCCGCTGTACAATGGCCTCGGTACGGGTATCGATGGAGGAGGTGGCCTCATCGAGGATCATGACCGGAGGATCGGCTACAGCAGCCCGGGCGATGCTCAACAGCTGCCGCTGGCCCTGGCTCAGGTTGGCACCGTTGCCGCGGAGCACGGTGTTGTAGCCCTCGGGTAGACGGCGGATGAAGTCATCGGCGCCGGCCAGCTTGGCCGCTGCGATGCAGTCTTCGTCGCAGGCCTCCAGATTGCCGTAACGGATGTTGTCCATGACGGTGCCGGTGAAGAGGTTGGTGTCCTGAAGCACCATACCCAGGGAATGCCGCAGGTCGGCCTTTTTGATCTTGTTGATGTTGATGCCATCATAACGGATTTTGCCGTCATCGATGTCGTAGAACCGGTTGATGAGGTTGGTGATGGTGGTCTTACCGGCACCAGTGGCTCCTACGAAGGCGATCTTCTGACCGGGCTTGGCGTAGAGGGAGATATTATGGAGGACAATCTTTTCCGGCGTGTAGCCGAAGTCCACGTCGTAGAACCGCACGTCGCCGGTCAGCTTGGTGTAGGTGACGGTGCCGTCGTGGTGGGGATGCTTCCAGGCCCAGACCATGGTGCGCTCGGGGCACTCGGTCAAGGTGCCGTCGGCGTTCTCCTTAGCGTTGACCAGGGTCACGTAGCCATCGTCGGTTTCGGGCTCTTCATCCAGCAGGGAGAAGAGCCGGTGGGCTCCGGCCAGACCCATGATGACCATGTTGATCTGGTTGGACACCTGGCCGATGGAACCGGCGAACTGCTTGGTCATATTTAGGAACGGCACCACGATGCTGATACTGAAGGCCATGCCGGAGAGACTGATGTTGGGGGCGCCGGACAGCAGCAGGGCGCCGCCCACCAGTGCCACGACCACATACATCACGTTGCCGACATTGCCCAGCAGCGGCATAAGAATGTTGGCGAAACGGTTGCCGTTGCGGGCGTTGAAGAAGATTTCGTCGTTGACTTTGTCAAAGTCAGCTTTGGCGGCTTCCTCGTGGCAGAAGACCTTAATGACCTTCTGGCCCGTCATCATTTCCTCCATGAATGCCTCGGCGTTGGCCAGAGTGATCTGCTGACGCAGGAAGTAGGTGGAGGAGCGCTTGGTGATTGCGCGGGCGGCGAAGACCATGCAGACGACGCCGACCACCACTACGAAGGCCAGGATGACGCTGTAGTAGACCATAATACAGAACACCACGAACAGCGTGATAGCGGAGATGAGAATATTGGGAAGGCTCTGGCTGATAAGCTGGCGCAGAGTGTCGACATCGTTGGTGTAGTAGCTCATGATGTCGCCGTGACCATTGGTATCAAAGTACCGGATAGGCAGATCCTGCATGTGGTTGAACATCTTCTGACGCATCTTTTTCAGGGAGCCCTGGGTAATGATGGCCATCATCTGTGTGTAGAAGGCGCCGGCGATGAGGCTGACCGCATACATGACCACCAGAATTCCTACAAGGCCGAGAAT
Source organism: Oscillospiraceae bacterium (assembly GCA_019423445.1). Lineage (GTDB taxonomy): Bacteria > Bacillota > Clostridia > Oscillospirales > Ruminococcaceae > Angelakisella. The sequence continues at coordinate 25,467 of JAHZBJ010000008.1, read as the reverse complement.
TTCTCCGGAGATTGCCGACCAGTCGCCGCTCTTGTAGTTTTGGTCTACCAAGGCGATGACTTTCTGCAGGAAGACCGCCGGCATGGAACTGACGAGAGCGTTGATCAGGATGCACACCAGCGTGAACGGCAGCAGCACCGGATAGAATTCAAACAGGGTTTTCAGCAGCCTGCGGAGTACGCCCTTGGGGGCGCGGCGGCCGCGGCTGGTGGTGGTACGGGTCGCAGCGGGGGCGGCGTTTCGCTCTTCTATCGTGTTTTTACGCTTCATCATGATCACCTGCCTTTGTCTGGGAAGTGTACACTTCACGGTAAATATCGCTGCTCTTCAAAAGCTCTTCATGGGTGCCGATGGCGCTGATACGGCCGCCGTCCATGACGATGATGCGGTCGGCGTCCTGAACCGAGGCCACCCGCTGGGCAATGATAATTTTGGTGGTATCCGGGATGAACTGGCGGAAGCCCTGGCGGATCAGGGCGTCGGTCCGGGTGTCCACAGCGGAGGTAGAATCGTCGAGGATCAGAACCTTGGGCTTCTTCAGCAGGGCCCGGGCAATACAGAGACGCTGCTTCTGGCCGCCGGAGACGTTGCTGCCGCCCTGCTCAATCCAGGTGTCGTACTTGTCAGGGAACTGCTGAATGAACTCGTCGGCCTGGGCCAGACGGCAGGCCTCATACATCTCCTCGTCGGTGGCGTTGGGATTGCCCCAGCGGAGATTGTCCTTGATGGTGCCGGAGAACAGCACATTCTTCTGCAGCACCATGGCCACGCTGTCGCGGAGGGTTTCCAGGTCATAGTTCCGTACATCTACGCCGCCGACTCGAACTGTGCCCTCCGTCACGTCGTAGAGCCGGGGGATCAGCTGCACCAGGGTAGTCTTGGACGAGCCTGTACCACCCAGGATGCCGATGAGTTCACCGGAACGGATATGGAGATCCACATTTTCAAGAGCATTGCGCTCGGCGGTCTTAGAGTATTTGTAGTTGACACCGTCAAAATCGATGGAACCGTCTTGAATTTCCGTGACCGCATTCTCGGGGCTGGTCAGGCTGCTCTTTTCCTGCAGTACCTCGACAATACGCTCGGCGGACTCCAGAGACATGGTGATCATCACGAATACCATGGAGAGCATCATCAGACTCATGAGGATCTGGAAGCTGTATGTAATGATGGCAGACATCTGGCCGACGTTGACCTCGATGCCCTGGCTGGAAATGACGGCATAGGAGCCGAAGCTCAGGACGAAGACCATGCCGGTGTACACGCAGAACTGCATCATGGGGGTGTTGATAGCCATGATGCGCTCGGCACGGGTAAAGTCTCTGCAGACGTCCTCGGCGGCAGCGCCGAACTTCTTCTTCTCATAGTCTTCTCGGACGTAGCTCTTGACCACGCGCATGGCCTGGACGTTCTCCTGAACCGAGTCGTTGAGGGCGTCATACTTGCGGAACACCCGCCGGAAAATGGGCGTGGCCTTACGGATCACCATAGTCAAACCGAAACCCAGCAGGGGAATGGTCACTAGGAAGATCATGGCCAGGCGGCCTCCCATGGCAAAGCCCATCATGAAGGAGAAGATCAACATCAGCGGGCAGCGGATGGCCACGCGGATGATCATCATAAAGGACATCTGCACGTTGATGACATCGGTAGTCATCCGGGTCACCAGGCTGGAGACAGAGAACTTGTCGATGTTTTCAAATGAATAGTCCTGAATGCAGTAGAACATATCCTGCCGCAGATTCCGCGAAAAGCCTGTGGAAGCTGTGGCGCAGGTGCTGCCGGCCGCCACACCCAGAATCAGAGACAGCACAGCCATAATAACCAGCTGCATGCCGTATTGGATAATAACGTCCATGCCGCAGCCGGCCTGCATTTCATTGACGAGATTAGCGATTACAAACGGGATAATGCATTCTAAGACGACCTCGCCCACCACCAGGATCGGTGTGAGGATTGCCGGCTTCTTGAATTCCCGTATGCTTTTACTCAGTGTTTTGATCATACCAGTCATACCAGAAAATTCCTCCTATCCAAACTCCCGAAGCCTTCCGCCACCGTGGGCCACCGCACCACGCAGGATCCGCACTTCCTGCGGCGCAGCCACAATCTGGAGTTTGTAAAACAAGTTTTAACGAAAATCCGGAGATTGACAACCGCGATCTTCGAGATCTCTCTCCGTCTCATCAGCGAACCGGGGAAGCTGGTCCGCCGACTGCGCGTTGGAAACGCTGAGATTTTGAATCATCCGATCCAAGAAACTTTGGAGCTGGATAATTTCCGCACGGGACATATCGCTGACCAGCCGTTGCTCCGATGCGGCCAACTGATCAAGGACCTGCTGGTTGGCTTCCAGTGCCCGCTTTGTGACGAGGATCTGCTTGCATCGCCGGTCCTCCGTGGATGGTTCGCTGCTCAGATAGCCCTTTGCCTCCAGCCGCTGCAGCAGCCCCGATACCGTGGGGTGGGTAAAGCGGAAATGTTGTTCAATGTCCCGAGGATAGACCTTCTCCTGCTGTTGGGTTCGGTAGCACAGGTAGCCAAGCACACGGGCTTGCGAGCTGGTCAGGTCCAGGGACGTGATGCTGTTGTTCATGTTCTGTGTCAGCAGTTTGGAAATGATTTTGATTTTGAATCCCAGGTCATCTCTGCCGACCGGTGACATGGATGCCACCTCCTTCTTTGCAAATTAGTAGCACACTACGTAATCCTGTAGCAAGCTACATAATAATGTAAGAACGGCTGGTTGTCAAGAAATGTCCCCAAAAACATTCATAGATGCTTTGCTTGCACAAAAAACTTCCTTTTAAAAGGAGAACAAAAAAGACCGTTGACCTCAAACGGTAATATCGGTCAATGGTCAGTCTTGGGTATTTGGTTGATAAATCAATGGAAATCTTATTCTGCAAGCTTTGTAAGTGTATCGCCGGCAATGCGATATACGGCCTAATCCCACATTGGCACCGATTCCATAAAGTACAGAGGAACGTAACATGGTCTTACCATGTCACGTTCCTCTGTACATTCTCCTCGTTGATTTAGTCGTTCGGTAAAGAGCGTTCCAGAAATATGGATGTTTTTTATACCCTGTTTTGTCACCGATTGAGCATCCATACGCTGAAATTCAGGTAAGCCGCAAAGGTCACCCACAGGACATAAGGCACCTGTAACCACGCGGCCAGCCGATCTACCTTGCGGAAAGTGAAAATCATCCATAAAATTAGCACCCACAGCGCCATTAGCCATAGGAAGGCAAGGCCAAAGTTCTGGAAATTAAAGAAAATGATGCTCCAGAAAAAGTTGAACGCCAGCTGAACTGCGAAGATCCGCAGCGCCCGAGTGCGGTCAGGCGACGCCGGTGCCCCATAGATTCTGGCAGCGCTGACGCCCGTGAGCAGAAACAGTATGCCCCAGACAATGGGAAATATGATAGCCGGCGGCGAGAGAGGCGGCTGCTGGATCGTTTCACTGTAACTCTCCGCGCCATCCCGGGTGAGAAAACCGGAAAGTGCCCCCACTGCCTCCACGCCCACAATCCAGAGCGCATATGTTTTCCATGAAGGTTTTTTCATACACCATCACCCCGAAAACAGCCTACGCATCTCACTCTGCTTCTATACACCGGGAGTAGCATTTCCGGGGCATACTTTTTCCCTTTTCGACCATACTATAACTAAGCGTATGTTTTGGAAGGAATCACATGAAATCTCTATGGGAACACACCTGGGACTGTCCCTGTCACGGTTCCCGCTTTGAGCAGGACGGTAAACGCATCGACGGTCCCGCTACAGGGGATCTGAAGTTGTGAGATAACCGTAGCATAGTTCAATTGAAAATCCCCGTTTATATGCTGCAATTTGCACATAAACGGGGAATTCAAAATTTTTTCACAGTTTATAAATGGAATCTGCAACACCCCTGCAGATCTTGCAGTTTTTGATGAATAGCCGCTTATCTTTTTGTTTATATTGCCGCTTACAATATGCGATGCGCGTTATGACGTATTTTGTCAGATTTTCCCAACCCGGAAACCCTTGTCCCACAAGGTTTTCCGGGTTTCACTTACATTAGTTCCGGCGCGATACATAGCTCCGGGAAATGCCAAGGCGTTTGGCTACCTCCCGCTGGGTCATGGGGGGATGGCCCCCAAGGCCGTACCGCAGGGCGATGATCTCTTTTTCCCGGTCCTCCAAAAAAGAATTGATGTATTGGTGAAGTTGAGCAGATTTGGTTTCAAGGTCAATCTGCCCAATGATATCCACCTCTTCGCTCATAATGTCCATCAAAGTGAGGCTGTTGCCGTCCCGGTCGGTATCCACTGGGTCGTTGAGGCTGACATCGGATGCATTTTTGCGGCGGGAACGAAAATGCATTAGGACCTCATTTGCTATCCTCACCCCAAGGAGTTTTGCTGGGGCCATTGCGGGCAGGAAATGCAGCGCTTCCGGAAATCTCCCTGCGGTTTGCGCCGGCAAAGCGTTCCGGCCTCCAGGCGCCCTTTTCACCTTCTGAACTGCCAGCCTTGGCATTGGGGACAGGCTCTGGGCCAGCGGCGTCCTGCCAGCCCATTTCATCTTCTTCCAAGCCGAACAGCATTACATGGGCATACTGGCCATCCCAAATGATCTTGCGGACTACGGTGCGGATGGCCGTCCGCTTTTGCTCCACCGTCATTTCGCCGACGCAGTCCCGAAACACGGCGAGGAGCTTGCGCATGTGGTCAAGTTCGATGCGGCTCAGGGTATGTTGGGCGTCCGACTCCTCCAGCTCCCGAATACGGGATTGCAGTTGGGCATTCTGGGTGTGGAGTTCTTCGATGCGCTCCTTCACATGGACGGCTGCGGTGCTGCCGCCAAAGTTAGCCAGGGAATCCACCAAAGCTTCTATCCTGCGCTGAAGTTCAACCTGTTGCCGGCGGATCTCCTTCAGTCCCCGATCATCTTCTCCCCGGCTGCCGGCCCAGAGGCGATGGCTTTTTTCCAGCTGTTCCAGAAAGCTGCCTCCATCCTCCCACAGACACTGGATTTCCTCCACAACAGCGGCGTCCAGCAGGTTACCCCCGGGATTGCAGCAGCTGCAAAGACTGCGTTGGCTGTGTTCCTTCATCTTGCAGACATAGGTATAAACCGCCTTGCCTTCCTTAGTGAACCTGCCGGAGAGTTTGGGGTACATCCGGCTGCCGCAGCGGCACCAGAGCAGTCCAGTCAGCAGCGCCTCGTTGCTGCGGGGTCTGCGGTAGGCCTTGGACTTGTTGCGCTCCAGAGATTCCTGTACATGAATCCAGGTTCTGGCTGGGATGATCCCCGGATGCTGCCCTACTGACACGATCCATTGGCTGGTGGGCAGGTAGATGGTGGCCCGGCCTTTTTCCTGGTCGGTGCGGTTGTATGCCAGGATACCCCGGGTCCCATCGAATTCCTCCGGCCCGGAGAAGAGATAGGCCTGTTTTTCCAGGAAGTACTGGCAGGCGTCCCCGTCGGCGATGAGATAGACGGGATTCTGCAGGATCCCTTTGATGGAGAATCGGGTGAAGTTGCGCCCGGTTTTTGTTTTGATTTGCTGACGCAGAAGTTCCGCTTCAGTGGTGGTGAGGGAACCAGTCTCTTGATAGAGTTCATAAATCTTGCGGACAATACTGGCTTCCCCGGGGATCAGCTTCAGCCTGCAGGCCCGTTTCCGTTTTCCGTCCACTGTGACGCTCTCCACCGCTTCGGAGGTGTAACCAGTAGGCGTTGTGCCGCCCAACCAGCGTCCTGTTTTGGCCAGCTCATGCATATTGTCCCGGATGCGCTCGGCAATGGTCTCGCGCTCCAGCTGGCTGAACACCGACGCAATGTACATCATAGCCCGGCCCATGGGGCTGGAGGTATCGAAATTTTCCCGAATGGAGACAAAGCCGATCCCCAGACGCCCCAGTTCCTCGATGAGTGCGGAGAAGTCGCTGATGTTGCGGCTGATTCGGTCCAGGCGATAAACTACCACAGCCTTGAAAGAATGGCTTCGGGCGGCCTTCATCATCCGCTTAAAGTCCGGACGGTTCAGATTTCCCCCGGAAAACCCCTCGTCCTCAAATACAACGGCGGTGTCGGCGGCCGTGTCGCCGAAGGCGGTGCGGATGTATGTCCGGCACAGCTCAACCTGGTTGCCGATGCTTTCTCCCTTCCCGGTGAACCGGGATTTGCGGGAGTAGATGGCGATGACCTCACTGTTTTTTGCCATGGGAAAGGCCCCTTCCTCAATTGGTCTATGGATCAGGATATTCTCCGGCAATTGAAATAAGAATGGCTGGATGTTTGAATTCCGCAGGCAAAAATAGAGGGCGCTTTCCCCATTTCCGCTAGGGAAGACCCCGAAACGTGGTGAGGGGCCCCTGGGTCATACGGGACAGGCGCTGCACAATAGGAGTGAAACAGGGAAGGGGATTGGGAGGTGGAGAAAATGAGAACCAGCGCTCCCATTAAGGTCATGGTGCATTGCCCAAAGACCGGGGAAGGCAGACAGGAGCTGGCGAGGCGGGTCGCCGATGCCCACGGGGATTTTGTCATTGACGCGATTCACAAACTGAATTGTCCCCCAAGGCAGAAGCTGGAGCTGCTCCAGGGGGTGATGGACACCGCCGGGGTCTCCTGTAAATCCGAGGTACCGGGTGGAAGGGGAGATAAAGGAAACCGGTAGGCGCAGCTTTTCCGGCGGTTGGG
>JAHZBJ010000008.1:2918-18759 GCA_019423445.1 Oscillospiraceae bacterium | reverse complement strand
CAGTTTGCCTTTGTGTTGAAAGGCTGCCTGCAGTCAGGAAAGCCCCCGGTTGACGGAGGCCCCTTTTTCGCCTATAATATCTCTATTAGATATATTGGAGGGGCCGATGGAATATCTTATTTTAGGGTTGTTGATCCTTTCGCCTATGACGGGATATGAGCTTCAGCAGTTTATCAAACAGAACCTTTCCTTAATCTGTTCTCACAGTGCGGGAAGCGTACAGACCGCCATTGCAAAGTTGGAAAGAGAGGGTTATATTGCCGCCGCCGAGACTGTCACGGGCAGGAGACGCAAAAAGATTTTTTCCGTCACTGGGACAGGCAGGGACGCCTTTTCCTCCTGGGTAGCCCAACCGATGCAGGCGGGGAAGGTTAAGAATATGGAACTGTCCCGGCTGTTTTTTCTGGGACTTGCTAAGCCCCAGGAGCGCATTGCCGCCATCCGGGACTATATCCGCCAGATGGAAGAAACAGAAGCCTTTCTGCAAGCCATCCGGGACCGGTTCCGGCAGATACAGCAGGGGCCCCTGCCTTCCGGCCGGGATTGGGACCCTGTTTTGAAATTCCAGGGATATACCATTGACTACGGCATTGCTGCCGCCGGGTTTGAGCGGGAGTGGTACAGCCGGCTGCTTTGCGGATTGGAGGGGGAGTCATGAAAATTCTTGTTTTAAACGCCAGTCCCAAGGGCAAAAACTCCATCACCGTCCATACGGCGATGTATCTCCAGGCTCTGCATCCGGAGCATCAATTTGCCTTCCTGCCTGTGGGTCAGCGGATCAAAAGTTACGAGAAGGACTTTTCCCCGGTGCGCGCCGCCCTGTCCGAAGCCCAGATGATTCTGTTCTGCTATCCTGTCTATACTTTTATTGCCCCCTACCAGCTGCACCGGCTGATAGAGCTGATCAAAGAGGATGGGGTAGACCTGTCCGGCAAGTTTGCCAGCCAGATCACCACCTCCAAACATTTCTACGATGTAACCGCCCACCGTTATGTGGAAGAAAACTGCTTTGATCTGGGTATGAAAGTAATACGGGGCCTCTCAGCAGATATGGATGACCTGCTGGGGGAACAAGGGCGGAAAGAGGCGAGGATGTTCTTTGACCAGCTGATGTTTGCCTGTGAACATGAGATTTTTGCTACGCCGCCGGTTCAGGCTCCGCCCCGGGAAAAATCCCTTTATCAACCCACGCTGTCCTCCGCGGCGAAAAAGGAAACGGGGGACGTGGTAATTGTGACCAACTGCGCCCCAGGGGATGAGAACCTCGCCAATATGATCGCTGATTTCCGCGCCGCCCTGCCCTATAACAGCCGGGTCGTCAATTTGCGGGAGTTTCCCTTTTCCGGCGGGTGTCTGGGGTGTTTTGGCTGTGCCATCACCGGGAAGTGTGTCTACAAGGATGGCTTTGATGAATTTTTGCGGAACACCATCCAGACAGCGGACGGCTTTGTATACGCCTTTACCATCTCGGACCACTATACCCATTCCAGTTTCAAATGCTTCGATGACCGGCAGTTCTGTAACGGCCACCGTACCGTAACCCATGGGACCCCCATTGCTTACCTCATCAGCGGCGATTACCGATACGAACCAAATCTGCGGATGATTGTGGAGGGACGGGCCGAGGTGGGCGGCAACTACCTGGCAGGTGTGGCTACCGACGAGGGGGATACCGCCGCGGCGATTGGGTCCGTGGCGGAGAACCTGGCCTTCGCCATGGAAAAGAAACTCACCCGCCCGGCCAACTTCTACGGGGTAGGGGGGATGAAGATTTTCCGGGATCTGATTTATGTGATGCAGGGGCTGATGAAGGCCGACCATAAGTTCTACAAAGCACACGGCATCTACGACTTTCCCCAGAAACAGAGAAAGCGCATCTGGCAGATGCGTCTGGTGGGGGCGCTGCTGGCTGTTCCCCAAATTCAGAAACAGGCCAGGGGCAAGATGACCGATGGGATGATCGGACCTTATCGGAAGGTGATAGAGCAGGCAGAAGAAAGGAAGGCATGAGGATGATTTTCTGTTTTTCCGGTACCGGCAATTCCCGGTGGGCAGCCCGGGAGATAGCGGCCCTCACCGGTGACGGGGTTCTGGATATTTCCCGGCTGGGAAAAATCCCTGATCTCAAGGATGAAAAGCAGATCGGCCTGGTATTTCCCATCTATGCCTGGGGAGCGCCGGAACCCATGCTTAACTTTGTAAAGACCCTGGATAAAACAGACGCTTTTACCTTTGCCGTCTGCACCTGCGGTTCGGAGGCGGGCCGCGCCATGAAAAAGCTGGCCGCCATTTACCCCATCGGCAGCAGCTACAGTCTGGTGATGCCAAACAACTACATCATTGGGGCGGATGTGGATGACCCGCAGACCGCGAAACAGAAAATTGCCGCCGCCCGCCAGGAGATCCGGAAGATGGCCCCGGAGATCCTCCGGCACGAAAAGGTGTATCGGGTGGAAGAAGGTTCCCATGGGGGACTCAAGTCCGGCGTTGTCAATTTTGGATTCAACCGGTTCGCCCGCAGTACCAAAGCATTTTATGCGTCGGATGCCTGCAACGGCTGCGGTCTCTGCGCCCAGAACTGCCCCGCAGCCACCATCACCCTTGTGGAGGGAAAGCCTGTCTGGGGCCAGCGCTGTTACCAGTGCCTGAGCTGTATCAATCGCTGCCCGCAGCGCGCCATCCAATATGGCAAGGCCACCGGGAACCGGGGCCGTTATACCATCGATACCTATCTCCAGGACAATTGAAACTGCATTCCTGGAATCTCACGGCAAAGGGGAGGGTTCCGGAAGGAACCGCTTTGGAGAAAAGGTTCTCTATCCCGACATGTGGGGCGCTGCCCCGGAAAGGCAGGGGTTTGTGAAAGAGAAAAAATTCCCCAGACGAAAGAAACTGCTGATTGCCGGAGCCGCTGTACTGGCTGTGCTGACGGCCGGGGCAGGAGGGTTTTTCTGGTATGTATCTGACTATTACCGGGCTGAGGAGGTGGCCGTGGCGGTGCTGGCCCAAGGGGACAGTATTGAAACGGAGGATAACCTGACAATACTCTCCCCCTCGGTGCCCAGTGATACCGCCGTCGTTTTTTATCCCGGCGCAAAGGTGGAAGCAATTGCCTATCTGCCGCTGCTGGAACAGATTAAGCAGACCGGCGTGACCTGTATCCTGGTGGATATGCCGTTTCATATGGCGATTTTTGATTCCGACGCCGCAGAGGGTGTGATGGCCCGGTTCCCGGAGGTGGAGAACTGGTATATCGCCGGACATTCCATGGGTGGAGCCATGGCCTCCCAGTTTGCCGCCGGGCATCAGGAGGAGGTGGATGGGCTGATTCTGATGGGGGCGTATATCTACGGGGATTACCCGCCGGAGGATACTCTGACCATCTATGGTTCTCTGAACCAGAGTGTGGAGGACAAACTGGACTACACCGAAAACGTAGTGGAGATCCAGGGAGGGAACCACGCCCAGTTTGGCAACTACGGCCCTCAGAAAGGCGACCTGCCAGCCACGATCACAGCCCAGGAGCAGCAGGCCCAGACGGTAGCCGCCATTGAGGAGTTTATCAGTGCGCGCCGAGTTTCCTGATAAAAAATTCCCCCGGAGTTCTGGTGAAATCAGAACTCCAGGGGAATTTTTTGAACCGCGGTGGGTCCGTCACGCGGAATAGAATTGTATTTTTGCTTCAAAGCTTTCATAATAAAAGAAGGACACCAAAGGAGGTTTTTCTATGACACAAGACCAGTACAAAGCCGCCGCCCGCTATTGGGAGGAGAAAGACGCCCACAGCGCCAAAATGGACCCAGCCGCCTTGAAAAAAGCGGTGGAAGAATATATCCTGGCCAACAACACCTGCGCTCTGGCCACTGGAGCCGGGGACTTTGTCCGCTGCACGCCTTTGGAGTACAGCTACCACGACGGATGCTTCTGGATTTTTACCGAAGGCGGCAAAAAGTTTGTGGGGCTGGCGCAAAACTCCAATGTCTGCATTGCGGTCTTTGACAAGTACCAAGGTTTCGGCACCCTGCGTGGGATGCAGGTTACCGGCAGCGCCGTGCTGGTGGAGCCTTTCAGCCAGCGGTACATTGAACATGCCGCCTACAAGAAGATCCCCCTGGAGGCACTGAAGAAACTCAGCAGCCCAATGTACCTGCTTTGCGTGCGGCCCCGGTGCGTGGAGTATCTCTCCTCGGATTTTAAGGAACAGGGCTGCGCCTCCCGCCAGACTCTGGAGCTGGGTTGACGTCCGCCGTATCCGCTCCGCAGCCTGGTTCCCGAGACGGTATTTATTCAACAGGCTTCCAGGGATGCCGTGGGCGGGGAACAGCTGCCGCTGTTGGAAAAGTCATATAGAGGCTTATTCTCCTCGCCGCTGGAGGATAATGAGATAGACCAGGATAAAAAATACGGCAAAGGCCGCCACCAGGCACGGAAAGTAGATCCCCTGGGGAAGCCGGGCAATGGCCGGATGGCTCAGAACGCACAAAACCACAAAGCCGGCAAACACTATGGCCCAGAGAAAAATAAAAAAGGGCCTTTTGTTGTCCGCTGGTTCCAGGGCGTGTTTCCAGCTTTCCCGGCGCTCAAGTTCCCAAAGGAGCAGGTCTTCATCCTCGTAGCCCTTCACAAGGAAGTAGGTGTGAGCCGCCACCTGCCGGTTGGGGTGGCGCACCTGGCAGCGGATGGCGTAGTAAGTGGAGTTTTCCCGGATACCATCCACCTTCAGGATCTCGCTGGCCTGATTGGGCACAAAAGGTTTCTGTGCCAGCCGCCGCAGAAACTTCTGGGTTTCCAGGGTATCCGCTCCATGGCTCAGTATCCCGCTTCCGCGATAGAAGAGAAAACGAGTGTCTATAACATACAGATGGTCATCCTCAGTAAGGAAGAAACAGGTGGCGTCCTTTACCGACCGCCATCCCAGCCGCAGCGCCAGCCATACTGTCAGGGCGGTGGCGCCGCCGCACAGCAGCAGGGAGAAGATCTTCCGGGACCAGTTGTGCAGGAAGGACAACCACACGCCGCCGGTAATGAGCAGCAGCATCAGCGCCGCGATGCCCAGGGTACCCCCCAGGGTGCGCCAGGCATAGCGGCTCTTTTTTTCCGTATCCGGTGACATCCAGACTTTTTTCAGTTCCATGTAGTTTCCCGCCTTTCGAGGAGGGTGTAATGTTTTAAGCCTATAGGTAGAGTATATTTGAAGAGGCAAGGAAAGACAATGCCTTTATGTCCCAAAGTTGAAAAAAGTCCTTGGCGGGCGGCAACGACCAAGGACTTTTGATTTTGTTGGGGCTATTTGCGGCAGCTCCATCCAAAATGGTGTTTTTGAGAGGATAGCATTTTGAATGCATTTGCTGGCATAGGTGCTGAACTTTTTACACCGGTCATAATCGAAGGTGGAAGCAGCTTTGATGAGCCCAATGGTGCCGATGGAGATCAGGTCTTCCTGCTCGCCGGAGATGGCGTAATACTTCTTTATGGAACAAAGCAAAAGGAAAGCCTGAAAAAGCTGATGGACAAGGGCTGGGACGAAGAACAGGGCTGGCACACAGGAAGAATTGCATCTTGGGGAAAGCCGCTCTTGTATTGGCGGGAGGGATATGCTAAAATAAAGACAAGTTGTTTGATCTGTTTTTATTGAGGGGGAAGAGGATGCCGAAAGTCGCCTATTCGGAAGAAGAGCGAAAGAAAATCCGGGAAATGTTGATTGTTACGGCGCTGAAGCTGATGTCGAAGCAAGGGATCCAGCACACCACAGTGGAACAAGTTTACAAGGCTGTTGGGATCTCCCGGACTTTTTTCTACTCCTTTTTTCCAACCAAAGAGGATCTGGTTGTGGAGACCCTTTATTTTCAGCAGCCCAGGATCATTCAATATGCCCAAAAGCTAATGGACGACCCGGGTTTAAGCTGGCGGGAGGGAGTCTATCAATTCCTCCACTCCTGCTGCAACGGGGAGAAAAACGGCATCGCTGTTCTTACTGTTGAGGAGCAGCAGCTGATTTTCCGGCGTTTGTCCAAGGAAAGTTATCAGGTGTTCCGGGAAAAACAGGCCCGCCTTTTCGGCGATGTTTTGAAATGCTTTGGGATCAAGCCGGATGTGGACAGAATTAATCTTTTTATCAATGTGAGCTTGGCAGCCATGATTATGCGCAGGGCTATCCCCAAGACGCTGCCGTTGTTTGTCCCCGAGGCTGCCGACGCCACCATTGAATTCCAGATCGGCGCTATTGTGGATTGTCTGGAAAAGCTGCGGGAAGAAACTCAGGGGCAGGGCTGATTTGAATTTCTCAATCCGTCCGGATATTTATGTTTCGGCGTGGTATCCCGGCGGATTGATTTTTAACCATAATAAATACAAACAAAATATGTTATCTTTATTTTGCTGGTGAGTAGCCATGCCGCAGCTGAATGGGCAGTCTCTCCGGGGCCATTACCCCGGGAGCGATGAAAAAGACCCCGCCCTTTGAGCGGGGAGGAAACTCAGACAAACGGTTAATCCGCGGGACATGTCTGACCATAAAGTATGCAGACGCCGCTGGGATAAAACACAATCTATTATTGGAGGAAACGGTTATGGGATTTTTCAGCAAGTTGTTCAAAGGGCCTGAAGTGGACATGGAAAAAAGCAACGCCAACAGCAAGAAGATGCGGGTGTTGTTTGATCAGGTGGTGGAAAGTGGAGACAGCTACCAGCTGATCTTTGGCTACACCGAAGATGTGAGCCGGTTCAATTACGGCTTTGTTCACGGCAGCAAGACCAAAATCGGCAATTTGATCGTTGGGTGGAATGAAGCCCAGGAGACCATTGTGGTTGTCCCCACGGTTCCGGATCTTTCCGGCTGCGGCGATCCGGTTTTTTACCGCCGGTCTCAGATCCTGAAAGCCTACCGGAACAAGTATCCCACCGATGCCTTTGTGATCTATCCCGACAGAAGCGGCTACATTGCCATCAATGCCTATGACTGGTTGGAGGACGAGAGCCTGTATGTTTATGTTTCCCAGGAGCAGGAGCTGGCAGCCTTTACAGATTTCTTTATGAACCGTTTCGCTACCAAGTGAGGGATGCGCTTTGAAAGAACTTGCAGCGGTTTTGGGATTTCTGGCAGTGATAGTGATACTGGGAAATCTTTGGTTTCATTTTGTGGAAGCTGTATTGGAAAAGATCAAAGAACTGTTTGCCAGTCATAGGGAACCGGCGGCTTGGCATCCTCTGCCGCCGGAACAAGGGGAACAGGAGGACAGGAAAAATGATTGATTTTGATGAGATCAACAGACGGGCCAGGGAGGCCCAGGCCCGGGCGTCGGCATCGCTGGCAGAAACCATGGAAAAAAGCGCTCAGATGGAGGAGAAGTTGGAAGAATGGAGGGCGGCCCAGGAGTCGGAAGCCCAGAACCGGGCAGCGGAGCAACAGGAGCGTGAAGCTGCCCAGGCTGCCGCCAATGCCCAGCGGCAGGTGGAAATTTTGGGACAGGTTTTCAGCGCTGACAGTATGGCACAAATGGCCGCCAATGAAGAATACATCCAAAACATGGTCAACCAAAAGGTGGCGGAAGCCTCCGCCCTGAGTACGGAAGCGCTGATGAGCCAGATGTTTGGGGAGGACATGGGGATTATTGCGGCGGCCCTGGAAACCCTGGCCATGGAGGAGGACGGGGAAGAGGAGGAATCCGATTTCGGGCCGGAGCAGGAGGAGAATCTTTATCACCTCCTGGAGGAGGCCATGGATCGGCTGGAGGCGATGCCGGAGCCGGATCCTGTCCCCTACGGGAAGGACGCCGCCAAGTGGGAGCGGTTTGGGATCCTTCTCTCCGGCATCGTGTCCACCCTTAACAGCCACAGCTTGGACGGGATGGATGTGGAAGAGCACATTCCGGTGATGGAGCAGCAGGTGGCCTCCATTGTGCGGCGGTCCTGGGGGATCAGCGGCCGCAGCGATCTGCTGGAGATGATCCGCTATCTGGCCCAGGAGGGATATACCCTTCGGTACCAGATTTACAGCCAGGCGGAATCGCCGGAGGAGCTGCTGGATGAAGATGAGGAAGATGAGGAGGAGCGGGAAAATGTAGCCCGTGCATGGCGGTTTGCCCAGCGGTACAAGGAACACTATGTCCCCGGTTTTATGGCAGGCTGGGACGTTGGCCGCGGGGCTATGTTGACCCGGTGGGGCTGCTACCTGGGTTGGATCACCGAGAGCGAAGCGGTGGGTATCCTTTGGGACCTGTCCCAAAAGGCGGCTGAGGAGCTTCACAGCTGGCGTGAATTTGCGCAGTCCTATCTTTTCGGCGGCCTGATGTGGAAGCTGCTGTGCGGCGACAGCTCCGCCGCCAGCTATCTCGGATATATCGCCAACGCTGCCGCCGATTTGATTGCGGGGGATCCTGGGCAGGAGCACGGCCAGTGGAAGGAGTTCCCCTGGCCTGCCCGGCGGAAGATGGGATTCACCGCTCATTGAGAAGGGGCGGAGGGTTTTCTCTCTCCATGGCCGGGATTCCAAAATCCCATCCCGCCATATGAATTTTCCCGGAATGAGGTGCCGGGCGGTTAAGCCGCCCGGCATCTTTTCTGCTGCTCGCCCCATATTTATGAAGGGAGGTGATGAAAATTGGAAAGCGCCCAGAAGGAACTATTGCGTGTTCTGCTGAATCGCCTGGCGGACCGAGATCTGATCTCCCGGGATGTCTGTAGAAATGCCGTTGACCTGGTATGTGCAGCGGAGGATCTGCCGGAACTTATCCAGTGCCCTGGGGGCTTGCCAAGGGAGGAGGCGGCAGATGGATATTCTCAGAATCCGCAATGAGATGCGGAATGGGAAAACGATCTTTGATCTGCCGCTGCGGGTAACGTTTTACGCCAGAGTTTCAACCGATAAGGATGAGCAGCTGAACAGCCTGGAAAATCAAATCCAGTATTATACCCAGCTGATCCAGTCCAAACCCTGCTGGATATATGTGCCGGGGTATGTTGATGAGGGGATCAGCGGAACCACTACCAAAAAACGCAACAGCTTCCTTAATATGATACAGGATGCCAAAGCGGGACGCTTTGACTTCATCATTACCAAGGAAATCTCTCGTTTTTCCCGTTCCACTCTGGACAGCATCAAATACACCCAGGAGCTGCTGGAACATAACGTGGGGGTGCTTTTCCAGAATGACAACATCAACACCCTGGATCCGGACAGTGAGTTCCGGCTGGTGGTTATGGCCGGCGTGGCCCAGGACGAGGTGCGGAAGCTTTCCGAACGGCTGAAATTCGGGTTCCGCCAGGCCATTAAAAACGGCCATGTTCTGGGCAACGATAAGCTGTGGGGTTACGACAAAAAGGACTGTGTCCTTACGGTAAACGAGGAGGAGGCTCAGGTGGTCCGCCGGATTTTCCATCTCTACGCCAACGAGGAGATGGGGATCCGCCGGATATCCCAGACGCTGTATGACGAAGGCTTCACCAGCCGGAAGGGGAACCCCTTCAATGTTCTGACCATCCGGCACATTTTGGAGAATCCCAAGTACAAGGGATGGTACTGCGGCAATAAAAGCCGGACGGTGGACTACCGCAGCAAGCGGAAGGTCTTTTTGGAGGAAAGCGAATGGGTGATGTATCCCGATCCCGCCATCCCGGCCATTGTCTCCCAGGAGCTGTGGGACCGGGCCAACGCCCTTTATAAGCGGCGCAGCCAGGAGATGATGGCCCGCCGGAGCGCCGCCGGATTCCATAACCGATACCCGTACAGCGGTAAAATCATCTGTGAGGAACACGGAGCCAGCTTTCACCGCCGTCTGCTGAAAAGCGCCGGAGGGGAAAGGGAGGTTTGGCAGTGTCGGATGTACCGGAACCGGGGGCGGGCTGGATGCTCCGCTCCCCAGCTGTGGACCCGGGAACTGGACGAGGTTATGGCCTGGATCTTTAACCGGTTGGTGGGCGATAAAGAAGCGGTTGCAGAGGCGGTTATAAAGGCCGTCCGGGAGGCGCCGGGAGGGCGGGATTACCGCCGGGAGATGGAGCGCATCAGCGGGGACCTGTCCGCTCTCCGGGCAAAAAAGGACCGCCTGCTGGAAATGAGCATGGCGGATGCGCTTTCGGCGGCGGAGTTCAAGGAGCGCAACGAGAATTTCAACGGACAGATCCACCGGCTGGAGGACCGTCTGGAAGCCGTGAGGCGGGAGGAGAAGAAGAGCAGTCTTGCTCCGGAACAGTTGGAAAGGATCAGAGCCGCCCTGGAGGAGGAGCTTTCCTTTTGCCGCGGGATCGATTCTGCTCTGGTAACTGCCATCCTCCACCGGATTGTGGTAAAAAGGGACAGCACCAGGGAAAAGGTGCACCTGGAAATACATTTGAAATGCGGCCTGGCCTGGGAGGCGGTTCTGGACCGGGAAAAATCCTCCTTTCGCTTCAACCCTTGTTAACGATATGGGCCACCAGCCGAAGGTTGTGTTCAATGAGGGTGTTTTTGGCCTTCAGATCCCCTTGGCGGATTTTCTCCAGACATTCCTGTTCCTGGCGGGGGGTGAGAGGCTTGGGAAAGGTACCGGAACAGGTGACATGGAGGGCGAAATACAACATGTTGCACAGGGCTGCCCAAACGAGACTTAGGTACATAGCGGAATCCACTCCTTTCCAAATCATATCATATATATGCCGGAGAAGGTGGGAGCTGCCTGTCCCCGGAATTTTTCGGTTTTGACCTCAGGCGGGAGGGCCTCTCCTAACCGGCGCGGCAGCTTTACTTTGCAGTCAGGTTATGATACAGTAAAAAAATAGGGTTCCCTGGAAGGAGAGGCAGCGGCCCCAGGTATAGACAGGGGAAGCAAGCCTCCCGCCGGGAATGGACGCAGCCCGGCGGCGTCCAGGGGCCGCGGAAAATTCGTGGGAAGGAGAAGGATACCGATGTTTAAACTGCCTTTGTATCAAGAGCCTGACTTTGCGGCTCTGGGGCTGGAGGGGGCCCCTGACGCCTGCATAGTTCCTGCGCCTTTGGACGGCGTGGCCCCGGAGGGATTTCATGCCACCTCCATTTATCCCGAATATGTCCGGGTGGGGGGACGGTGGATCCTGGCGGGGGACACCCGCATGGATGCAGTGCTGGTGCTTCGCCCCGGCCCCCGGGTGGAGGCGGTGGAGTTCCGCCGGCTCCGGAAGGGGGACCAGGTGGTGGTGGGCCGTACCGAAGACGGTTCCCAGGGGATTTATCTCCATGCCAGCGGTTTTTCCCAGAGTGGGGGAGAAGGGGATGTTTTTGCCTTCCGCCAGGGCCGGAGCAGGGAGACGGCCTACTCCTTTGACTACCAGCGGCTGGCGGAACTGCTGTGCTATGAACGCCGCCACGGCTCGGTGCTTTGGGTACTGGGGCCTGCCTGTGTCTTTGACGCCGCCAGCAGGGACGCCATGAGTTCCCTGGTGGATCGGGGGTATGTCCACGGCCTGCTGGCGGGAAACGCCCTGGCTACCCACGACTTGGAGGGGGGCCTTTTGGGTACCGCCCTTGGCCAGGATATCCGTACCCAGTGCAGCGTCCCCATGGGGCATTACCACCATCTGGATGTTCTGAACAAAGTCCGGGCCTGCGGTTCCATCCCAGCTTTTCTTCGGGAGTACAAGGTGGAAAGCGGTGTGGTAGCGGCCTGCGTTCGTGGCGGAGTTCCCATGGTTCTTACCGGTTCCATTCGGGATGACGGTCCCCTGCCGGAGGTGGTGGCAGATGTCTACCAGGGACAGAACCGGATGCGGGAACTGGTGAGAAACGCAACCACGGTGATCGCCCTGGCCACTCAGCTCCACTCCATCGCCACAGGAAATATGACCCCCTCCTACCGGGTGGTGGATGGGATGGTACGCCCGGTCTTTTTCTACTGTGTGGATGCTTCGGAATTCGCTGTCAACAAGCTTCGGGATCGGGGAAGCCTTTCGGTGACCACAATGGTTACCAATGTCCAGGATTTTGTTACCAAGGTGGCAGCTCTGGTGGAATAAACTGTCTGGAAACAGGAAAATGCCCCTTCTTTTGAAGGGGCATTTTCCTGTATAGTATAGAGAAATGAAAAAAAGAGAAGGCAAATTTTTGAGGAGAAATCCATGTCCTTTTTGCAGTTTTATTATACCCAGGAGAGAGTGGCCAATACAAGGATTCTGTTCTTTTTTTCATCCTTTTTAAGAGTATTTTAAAATGTTTTCAGATTTGGATTTTCCCTGGCAAGAGGGAAGGAAAAAGATGAAAACAGGCCGGGAGGCTCTGCCTCCCGGCCTGTTCCGTTTTTGTTACAGGACATCGCTGCCGTTGATTACCCGTCGGAACCGAAGGCCCAGCTTTTCGGCGGCCTTGCGGCAGAGCATCATCCCGGTGAGGAAAATCTCGAAGTAGTCCATCACAGCGGAAATGGAGGTATCGATGGTCAGGGTGAGGATGATGGATTTTTTGTCCTCGCTCATGGTGGTGCGGGCCTTTTCCACAGCGTAGTTCACCCGGTCGTGGATATCAAAGGTGGCAATATCGTGATTGCGGACTCTGCTGCGGCGCACGTCTGTTTTGTCCGAAAGGATCAGCGCCGCAGCTACCGGGTTTACTGGATAAGCGGTGGATTCGTCGTGGTTGCCGATGGCGCTGACAATGGTGGAAATATCCTCGGGATCGAAGCCCAGCTTGTCCAGCAGACGGAAAGCCATGACAGCGCCGCTTTGGGCATGGTCGATGCGGTTGACAATGTTGCCGATGTCGTGAAGGTAACCTGCGATCTGGGCCAGTTCCTGGGTATGGGCGTCATAACCCAGAGCCGCCAGGATGTTTTTGGCTTCGGCGGCCACCCGGGTGACGTGGGCAAAGCTGTGCTCAGTATACCCCAGAGCCACCAGGGACTCGTCCGCTTTTTGAATGTAGGTGCGGATCTGGGGATTGTTTTTGATTTCCGCGTAAGTCATCATGAAAAGGGTTCTCCTCTCAGGTTCTGGAAGGGCCGGCGGGATTTTCCCAGGCGTCCACCTCCCGGCGGGTGGGGATGGAGGTCTGAGCTCCCTTGCGGGTCACCGAGATGGCGGCTGCCTTGTTGGCAAAGGCGATGGCTTCAGCTTCGGAGAAGCCCTCCGCCAGGGCGGTGACAAAGGCACCGTTAAAGGTGTCTCCAGCGGCGGTGGTGTCCACAGCTTCCACCCGCAGAGCAGGCAGGAGCTGCGTTCCGTTCCGGGTCACCAGGAGGGCGCCCTGCTCTCCCAGGGTGGCCAGGACGGTGCCCACTCCTTTTTCCACCAGGATCTTTCCGGCGGCTTCGGCTTCCTGGACAGTGCCGGCAGGGGATCCCGCGATTTTTGCCAGTTCTGTTTCGTTGGGGGTGAAGTAGTCCAGAGCGGAAACCACTTCATCCGGAAGGGAGTCAGGAGCGGGAGCAGGGTTCAGCACCACCATGCGCCCGTGCTTTTTGGCCAGGCGGACGGCGGCAAATACCGCATCATAGGGAATCTCCAGCTGGAGTACAATGATGTCATGGGCGGCGATGAGGTCCTCGGCGGCTTCCACATATGCTTTGTCGCAGAGGGCGTTGGCTCCGGAAATCACCACAATACTGTTGCTGCCCTTTTGGTTTACATAGATTATCGCCATACCAGTGGGGGCGTCAGGCGTTTCTTCAATATGGGAGACGTCCACCCCGGCCGCTTTGAGGTTTTCCTTGAGGGTGCGGCCCATGGCGTCCTGCCCCACCTTGCCCAGCATGGAGACCTGTCCCCCCAGTTTGCCTGCGGCGCAGGCCTGGTTGGCGCCTTTCCCCCCTGGGATGTAGTCCGGAGTTCCGCCAAGGATGGTTTCTCCCTTTTGGGGAAGCTCTTTTACCGGGATCACCATATCCATATTGAGACTGCCAATGACAAGAATCCGTTTGCTCATCCTCTACGCTCCTTTCCCCGAAGAACGGGCTTTTTTTCATCATAACATTTTCGGCCCTGAAATTCAATTTTTTCCAGGTGGACTCCAAGGGAAAAAATTTTGTAAAACAATATTTCGTATAAAATTTTTATTTATTATTGAAAATATTTAGAAAAAATATCAAATAAATCTTGTGAAAAAGCAGGGATGCTGATATAATAATATAAAAATTACCGATGGGAGGGACACACCATGGCAATACTGATCCAGAAGGCCACAGATGCCCAGAAAGAGGAATTCAAAGATTTGCGGGAACGTGCCGGAGACGTGGGAACCAAGGAGTGGTTCTATGATGAAAAAACCATCTGCCTCTTTACGCAAGGCAAGGCGCTGGTGGACCATTATGGTGAAAAAATGCCGGTAGAAGCGGGGGATTTGGTGACCATCCCCCAGGGCGTTCAATGCCAGTGGGAGGTGCTGGAGCCCATCCGGGTAAAGGTAAAAAGCTGAAAAGGGCTTGCGGCCTTTTCAGTTTTGTTTCTCCTTACATAACCGGCCTGATAGCCGCCATTTCTTTCCATGCCCGGAATGAAACAAGCCGGGGAGCCACTATATATCCTGTGTGGACTGGGAAGAGCGGGGCAAAGAGAAGAAAGACCCCCGGGACGTATCCGGGGGTCTTTTTGTCCGCAGATCTGGGGAGAAAGGGGGAGCCTGGTATGCTGGCGGTGGTGCTGCTGTTTGCTATGGGGCTGGTTTTGATGATAAAAGGAGGGGACAGCTTTGTAGATGGAGCCTGGTGGATTGCACAAGTCACCGGGATCCCGCCGTTTATTATTGCGGCTACGATTGTCAGTGTGGCTACCACCATGCCGGAGCTGATGGTATCGGTGCTGGCGGCAGCCCAGGGATCGGGACAGATGGCTCTGGGAAACGCCGTGGGGTCTGTGTCCTGCAATACAGGGTTCATCCTGGGAATATCCCTCATTTTCCTGCCCGGTGAGGTGGAAAAGGGGGCGTTCCGGGATAAAGGCGGTCTGATGGCGTTTGCTGCCCTTGCTTTGGCGGCCTTTGCCATCGATGGACGCCTGACATGGAGCGAAGGGATCTTTCTGCTGATTCTTCTGGCAGTGTTCCTCAAAAACAATCTGGATTGGGCGAGACGTTCCGTTTTCGTGCAGGAGAACCAGGTGGAACATGGCCGCCATGCCGCAGCGGTGTACCTTTGCAAGTTTGTATTCGGAGCAGTCGGCCTTGCGGCAGGGGCCAGGCTTCTGGTGGACAATGGTTCTGTTTTGGCTCGATTCTTGGGGGTGCCGGAGTCGGTGATCGCTCTGACTCTCATTGCCTTGGGTACCAGCCTTCCGGAACTGGTGACTACCCTTACCGCTTTGGCCAAACGGCAGCCCTCTCTTTCGGTGGGGAACATCATGGGAGCCAATTTCCTGGATATGACCCTGGTACCGGCGGCGAGCGCTTTTGCGGCTGGGGGGACGCTTCCCATGGAGCGTCCTGGCGTATTTCTGGATCTGGGCATTGTACTGCTGCTGTTTTTGGTGATGATTCCTCCGGCGCTGGCTGCGGGAAGGTTCCGGCGCTGGCAGGGAGGGGTTATGATGGGGTTGTATGGCGGTTACGTTCTATTCCTCTTCCGGTAAATAAAGCTTCATGCGCCAAGCGCGCGCCACGAAACCGGGCAAAGGCTTGTGGCGCATGAAGTTTTTGCACATATGGGCCCAGCCCATGCGCTTTGATTTCATGGCCGTACCGCTGCAAGCGGCACATGGCCAATTTCGCGATGCTTTTGCATCGCAAAAAGGCCCTCCGGCGGAGAAAGGGTTTCTCCGCTGAAGGGCTTTTGATGTTCCAGCCGGTGGGAAGCTGAGCAGGGAGGATTACCCCAGCCGTTCTTTGGCTTGGGCGATTTGTTCCCGCACCATTCCGCCGATAGCTTTGGCATCTTCTTTGCTCATCCCCCGGGTAGGGACAGGGGGGAGC
>JAHZBJ010000008.1:0-2908 GCA_019423445.1 Oscillospiraceae bacterium | reverse complement strand
CTTGCTTTCTGCAATCAATTCCCGGATTTGGCTCCCGATTCCACGGAATTCCTCACGGGAGAGGCCTGAAGTATCAACCGGAGGGAGAATTCGGATTCGGACATGTGCCGGTTTGATCCACATATGGTTGGCTTCCATGACCCGGTAGGTGCCGTCGATAACCACCGGAACAATGGGGGCTCCAGATTTAAAAGCCACCCGGAAGCCTCCGTTTTTAAACTCCCCCATATCATCGCCGCGGCTTCTGGTACCCTCAGGAAAGATGATGAAAGAGCGGCCCCTGCGGGTCATGTTCTCCGCGGCAACCCCAAGGGCGGCAACCGACTGGCGGGGGTTGTCACGGTCGATAAAGACGCAGTCCAACAACTCCATCCACCGGCGAATGAGAGGAAGCTTTTGAATCTCCTGTTTGGCCACCAGAGGATGGGGCCGGTCCAGACAGGCCAGCAGCACCGGGATATCGAAATAGCTTTGGTGGTTTGCTACAAATACTGCCGGTTCGGAAGGGATATTTTCAAGGCCTGAGACCTCCACCTTAACCCCCGCCAGCCGCAGCAGCTTCCCAGCCCATGTTTTCACCGAGGGCTCCACCAGGGCGTCCCGTGCATCCAGATCTCCCGCAGCGTCCAGCTTTTGGGCTTTTTTCAACCTGGGCAGAAGCAGGATCAGATAAAGCCAAAAATAGATAAACCAAACAATGGTCCGCAAAGTCCTTCTCCCCTTATCAAAGCAATATCATTATCATACCGCCAAACCCGGCGAATTACAAGGGAGGGGGATCCATAAGGCTCTTGTGGAGGAGAGAAAAATGGGTTATACTGGATCTGCATAGAAAACCGGCGATGCCGGAGAAAGGGCCCCCCACAGGGGTACCCCAATAATAAGTTCCGGCAGAGGAAGACAATCCCGGCCGGAAAAAGCAGGAGGAAGCATATGCAGCAGGATATGATCGTGATTCTGGATCTGGGGAGCAGCCAAAATACGGTGCTGGCCCGGGAAATCCGCAGCCTTGGGGTCTACAGCGAGATCCATCCCCATGACATTACCCCTGCGGAGCTGGCGGCGCTGCCCAACGTCCGGGGGATTATCCTCAATGGCGGTGAGAACCGCATAGTGGATGGCAAGGCCATTGACGCCGCCCCTGGGATTTATCAGGCGGGGGTGCCGGTGCTGGCGGTGGACCACCCCTGTGCCGGGGAATGCCGGAAGCTGGAAAGCTGGCCTGATGATGAGGCGGAGCGCAGGAAGCTGTTGGAGCAGTTCCTGGAGGAATGCGGAGCCCAGCGGAACTGGAACATGGAGAATTTCATCGCCGACCAGGTGGAACTGGTGCGGAAGCAGGTGGGGGACAAAAAGGTCCTGCTGGCCCTTAGCGGCGGAGTGGATTCGTCGGTGGTGGCGGCCCTGTTGATCAAGGCGGTGGGAAAACAGCTTACCTGTGTCCATGTGAACCACGGCCTTCTCCGCAAAGGGGAACCGGAGCAGGTGGTTCGGGTCTTCCGGGATGAGATGGACGCCAACCTGATCTATGTGGACGCGGTGGACCGCTTCCTGGACAAGCTGGCCGGGGTGGCGGAGCCTGAGAAGAAGCGGAAGATCATTGGCGCGGAGTTTATCCGCGTTTTTGAAGAGGAAGCCCGGAAGCTCCAGGGCATCGACTTTTTGGCCCAGGGCACCATTTATCCGGATATTATTGAGTCTGGCACCAAGACGGTGAAGGCAGTAAAATCCCACCACAACGTGGGCGGCCTGCCGGAGGATCTGAATTTCCAGCTGGTGGAGCCGCTGAAAATGCTTTTCAAGGACGAAGTCCGGGCCTGCGGCAAGGCGCTGGGACTCCCTGACAGCATGGTATACCGTCAGCCCTTCCCCGGCCCCGGCCTGGGGGTGCGGTGCCTTGGGGCCATTACCCGGGATCGTCTGGAAGCGGTTCGGGAATCTGATGCGATCCTCAGAGAGGAGTTTGCGGCCGCTGGCCTTGAGGGCAAGGTGTGGCAGTATTTTACTGTAGTGCCTGATTTCAAGTCGGTTGGGGTTCGGGATGGAGCCCGTACCTTTGATTGGCCTGTGATTCTCCGGGCGGTAAACACAGTGGATGCCATGACCGCTACAGTAGAGGATGTGCCCTTCTCCTTGCTGCAGAAGATCACCGCCCGAATTACCGCCGAAGTGAAGGGAGTTAACCGGGTCCTCTACGACCTGACGCCGAAGCCGACGGGGACCATCGAGTGGGAATGATTTCAGAGGCCCGGAAAAGCCTGATATGACTGGGTTTTTGAGAGGTTAAGGCCCTTTGTGGCAACGATTTGGCAACATTTTTTCATTATTCATAAAAAGAGAGCTAACTGATTTTGATTAGTCAGTTAGCTCTCTTTTTCTTTATATCATTCCGAAATATCGGAACGCCTCTTTGATGTACGGCATTTTTTCAGGAGGACAAGGTTTTTCGCGATGGGAGGGAGAGATTCTGTTGGGCGCGTTTTTTACAGGGATACCGCAAAGCTCTTTCATGTGAGCAATCCAGCAGGTTTTTGGTAAAAACCCGTAAGTCTCTTTGACATAGCCTTGAATTTCTTTATAAGTGGCCATCCAGGCACCTCCTACACACAAAAATTTATATTTTCACTTGATATTTGCAACAAACGGCCTTTCCTGTGGCCTACAAGTGAGAGGGTCAAAAGAGATCCTGGGGCGGCACCTTCACATAGTTCTGGGTCTTATCAAACTCCGGGTAGTGGTAGCGCCACTTGTCGTAATCCTCTTTGGAGATCTCACCCGCCTCCAGCATGGCGGCGGCCTGCTGCCAGGAACAGAGCATCTCATGCAGCCGGGCGGCGTCCTTGCTCTTCCGCACATCAACCTTCAAGCAGACTTCTCCATCCATCTCGCTGATCTTGAGCCCGTAGTT
>JAHZBJ010000081.1:4220-9195 GCA_019423445.1 Oscillospiraceae bacterium | reverse complement strand
CTGGGCACCCAGCCCATCTGCGCCCCCTCCGCCATCCCCTGGCCCAAGCTCTGGGACCAGTACGGCGTCCAGGCGGTGCCCCATGTCCTGACCATCCCCGAGATCCAGGACATCGTCCACGCTTTCGGCGACGCCGCCAAGCGTGCCCAGACCGCCGGCTTTGAGCTGGTGGAGATCCACGGGGCCCACGGTTACCTGCTGACCAATTTCTTCTCCCCCACCACCAACCACCGCACCGACCTTTACGGCGGCAGCCTGGAGAACCGGATGCGCATCTATATCGAGATCGCCCGGGATGTGCGCAAGAAGGTGGGTCCGGACTTCCCCGTCACCATCCGCCTCTCCGGCACCGACTACGAGCCGGACGGCTTCCCCATTGAGGACACCATCGCCCTGGCCAAGGCCCTGGAAAAGGAGGGGATCAACGCCTTCCATATCTCCGGCGGCGACCACCACACCATGATCC
The DNA here is from genome assembly GCA_019423445.1 of Oscillospiraceae bacterium. Taxonomy (GTDB): domain Bacteria; phylum Bacillota; class Clostridia; order Oscillospirales; family Ruminococcaceae; genus Angelakisella. The sequence continues at coordinate 8,729 of JAHZBJ010000081.1, read as the reverse complement.
ATCAGGTTTCCCCCATGGCCATCCCCGTCTGCCACAACACCTGGGCCGCCGAGGCCATCAAGAAGGCGGTGTCGGTGCCGGTGATCGCTTCCGGCTCCATCACCCTCCCCGAGTACGCCGAGGAGATCATCGCCTCCGGCAAGGGTGACTTTGTGGGTCTGGGCCGTCCCCTGTGGGCGGATCCCCAGTGGCCCAGCAAGGCCGAAGCGGGACACCCCGAGGATATCCGTCCCTGCATCCGCTGCAACGAGGGCTGCCTGGAGCGCACCTTCTTTAACTACAAGGCCATCACCTGCGCCCTGAACCCGGTGATCAGCCGGGAAGGGGAGCTGAAGCCCCAGCCTGCCAAGACCCCCAAGAAGGTGGCGGTGGTGGGCGCCGGCCCTGCCGGCATGGAGGCCGCCCGGGTGATGAAGGAGCGGGGCCACGACGTCACCATCTACGAGGCCCGGAAGGAAGGCGGACTCCTCCACGAGGCCGCGGCTCCCGAGTTCAAGGCGGACATCCGTCCCTTTATGAAGTATCAGATCACCGCCCTGGAGAAGCTGGGGGTGCCGGTGATCCATGAGAAGGCCGACGCCGCCACCCTGGCAGGGTATGACGCCGTGGTCTGCGCCACCGGTTCCACCCCCATCATCCCCAAGATCCCCGGGGTGGAGAAGGCTGTGGACTGCCTCAGCGCCATTAACGGCGCTGCCCCTGTGGGCAAGAAGGTCGTGGTTATCGGCGGCGGTCTGGTGGGTACCGAGACCGCCCTGGACCTGGCGGAAAACGGCCATCAGGTGACCCTGGTGGAAATGCTGCCCCAGATTATGAAGGATGTGGCGGCCACCGACTTCCTGGCCTACAGCGAGCGCATCGCCAAGACCGACATGCGGGTCCTCACCAGCACCCGCCTGGAGGAAGTTCTGGACGGCGGCGCCCAGGTTCGGGGGCCCAAGGGGGCCGAGACCCTGGAGGCGGACACCGTCATCCTGGCTTTGGGCTTCCACTCCCAGAACGCCCTTTACGACGAGCTCCAGGCCGCCGGCAAGGAGGTCTATCTGGTGGGCGACGCCGTGAAGCCCGGCAAGGTCTTCGACGCCATCCACACCGCCTACCGGGTGGGTGTCAAGGTATAACAGTGCCGTCCTTTTTGAAGCAGTGAGGAAGGGCCCGGGGCAAAAGCCCCGGGCCCTTCCTCCTGAAAAGGCAAGTCCCCTCCAGTGCCGGAGGGGACTTGCCTTTGCTGTGGGGCCAGGAAAGAAAAAGCCCCCATGGCCCGGAAAGGGGATCCACGGGGTTGGGGCTGAACTCAGCCCTGGGAGGGGGCCGTACCGCCCCGGACAGGGAGGGGGCTTAGGGCCGGGGAAGGCTGGGTCCCCTTGGCGGGGCGCACCAGGCAGTACTGCTTCAGGTCGAAGTGGCGCTCCATGGTCTGAAAGAGGAGAAAGCCATAGTGGCGGTAAAGTCCCAGGTTTTTGGGGTTGTGGGTCTCCAGGGAGACCGAGAAGCCCCGGCGGTCAGCGTAGTCCAGCACCGGCGAGATGAGGCGGTGGGCCATCCCGGTGCCCCGGCTCTGAGGCCGGACGGCGAAGTAGATAATGTGGAGCTGATGGGGGTCCTCCAGGTCGTCGGTCCACTCCCCGCTGAGGTACTGCCGCCCCAGGATAAAGTTCCAGAGGGTGCGCAGGCTCAGGTCCTCCATCGCCACAATGGCGTCGGCCTTCAAGGCGTAGTAGGCTTCTTCGGTGTAGTACTGGAGGGGGCTCCAGGGCTCGTTTTCGTCGTCCACGATAATGAGGCCGTTGACCTCGGGGCTGTCGGCAAAGACGTCGCAGCTGTCCAGCAGCTCCTGGGCGTCGCATCGGAACAACCCGGGGAGGGCGCGTTTGCGCACCTCCTCGTTGGGGATGAGCTTTCGGTAAAGAGGGTCCTCCTGGAAGCATTCGTTGAGGATGCTGATGATCTTGGGGGCATCTTCTTTGGTTAAGCGATACAATCGGTCTGTGTCCATAAAAAGGGGTTCCTTCATTTTCAAGCGGCCGCAGCCGCCGATTTCGGGCGCTTCGCCCACCCATATTATAGACCGCCCCCGGGAAAAAAGGCAACGCCGGTTTCCCCGGAAAAAATGCCGGAAGAGGCGGCTTTTCCCCCGGAAGGCGGAGAGAACTCCTCCGCCACGAGAATCGTGGCGCTGTACCCTGCAATTCTGCGGGTTTCCTCTGCCGTCAGGCGCCAAGAGGGCCTGGCAGCTATTCGCCCTCTTTTTTGGCCACAGGAATCCAGATCTCACTGTAGGCGCAGCCGTTTTCCTCCGGGTCCATCTTGGTGAAAGAGAAAGAAAGGGAGTCCGCCAGCCGGTATTCCGAAGACGGAAGCCACTGGGCGTAGATGTTGGCCATAGTCTGCTGAAGGGTTGATGGAAAAGGACCCCGGTTGGGGAAAACCGCCCAGGTATAAGCGGGCACAGGGAGTTTTTCCAGGCCTGCGCCGATGGTTTCCGATGTGGTGGGGACGCCGATCAGATGCGTCAGCTGCCCCGATTCCTCCAGGAAACGGCTGTCCGAATCGAAGGAGACGTTTACCACCTCCCGGGGTTCCATGTTTTGCAGCCGGTGCAGCTCCTCCCGCTGCTGGGGGGTGATGCTTTGAGCCAGTTTCAGGATTTCGGGGTTGACCCCTTCAAATTGAAGAGGGACGCGCCTGCTGACACCGGCGAAATAGAAAGGGGGTTTTTCAACGATGCGGAAATCCATACTAGTTCCTCCTTTAACAGTGATGGAAAAAATAAATCGTTCCAATACCCTGATTTGTTTTTTTCTTGCGGCTTCCGACGGCAGCAGGCCGCTCCACTCCTTGAAGGCCCGGGAAAAGCCGTCCAATGACTGGTATCCATATTTATAGGCAACCGAAGTCACCTTCTCGCCGGCCAGAAGATCTTTTCCCGCTTCGGACAGTTTCCGCCCCTTTACATAGTCGGAAAGGGCCATATTGGTAAGAAAGAAGAATATCTGTCGGAAAACCGGGTCCGGGACTCCCGCGCGCTGGGAGACTTCCCCAAGTGTCAGGCCGTCGGTGAGGTGTTCTTCGATGTAGTTCATGGCCCTGTTGAGCTGTTCCAGCATGGGCAGAGCCTCCTTTCCACTTTAGAATAACAGAAATACCGGAAAAAAACTCGACAATGCTGCACCAAAAAAATCGGCTGTCCTTTGAAAAACAGGAGAGCGCCAAGAAAAGGAAAAAGCTTATTGCAAAAGAAACGAAATATCTTTCTCAAAAATGAAAAATTTGTGCTTTTCGCAAAGATTTTCCTTGACTGAGAGGGGAGTTTGTGCTACCCTAGACCATATATGACGGCGCTCCAGGGTCCGGCGGGCCCCCGGAAGGAGGTTTACACCATGTTTGGTATCGAGAGTTATGACCAGTGGTCCCAGTTGATTCACGAGGTCAACTGGTTCTCCATTGTTCTGCGGCTTTTCATGGCCATTCTCTGCGGCGGCCTCATCGGCATCGAGCGGGGACGCAAAGGCCGTCCTGCCGGTTTCCGTACCCATATCCTGGTGTGTTTGGGTTCTACCCTGGCCATCCTTACCAACCAGTACATCGTCCAGGTCTACGGCACCGGGGACCCGGCCCGGCTGGGGGCTCAGGTCATCAGCGGCATCGGTTTCCTGGGAGCAGGTACCATCATTGTCACCGGGCGGCACCAGGTGAAGGGCCTTACCACCGCCGCGGGCCTTTGGGCCTCCGCCTGCATGGGTCTCGCCATCGGCATCGGCTTCTATGAGGCGGCCATCATCACCTGCGTTTCCATCTGGTTTGTCACCGCCGCCCTTCACCGGCTGGACAGCTACGTCCTCTCCAAGTCCAAAATTGTGGAGCTGTACGTGGAGTTCGGCTCGGTAGCCGACATCAGTTCCTTTATCTCCAAGCTCAGGGCCAGGGAGATCCGCATCACCGAAATGGAGATCACCAAGGCCAACAGCGGTTCTGACGCCGATGTGGCGGCGGTGATGCTCCTCCACTCCAATGTCAAGAGGGATCACGCCGAAATCCTGGCCATCGCCAGCGACGTCCAGGGAGTCAAGTTCGTGGAGGCTATTTAAGTCCGTGAGAGAAGACCCTGTGGGGCGCGATGTCATGCCCCGCTCTCGGGTCCGTGAGAGAAGACCCTGCGGGGCGCAGCGTCGTGCCTCGCTCCCTGAGCAAATAACGTGGAATTCAGCAGGCGCTGGAAAGGGCGGATTGGGCTCTTCCCAGCGCCGGTTATTTGTTGAGGGAGCAAGGCGAAGACCAGCGCTTCGGCGTTGTTTGCTCACGGACCCGGCTCCGGGCCCCAGCCCGGCCTACCAACCCGGACGCGGCCCCTGGGCCGCCAGAGAGCGGGGTACCGCTTTGCGTCTCCGTGTCCGTTTGCTCACGGACCCGGCTCCGGACCCCAGTCCGGCCTACCAACCCGGACGCGGCCCCTGGGCCGCCAGAGAGCGGGGTACCGCTTTGCGTCTCCGTGTCCGTTTGCTCACGGAC
>JAHZBJ010000081.1:0-4120 GCA_019423445.1 Oscillospiraceae bacterium | reverse complement strand
GGCCGCCAGAGAGCGGGGTACCGCTTTGCGTCTCCGTGTCCGTTTGCTCACGGACTTGGCTCCGGGCCCCGGCCCGGCGGGCCGGAGATGAGAAGAATCTTTTCCTTTCGGGACAGGGCTTTGATGGCCGCCTCTCGGGAGAGGGCGGCGGAGCGGTCCGGGACCTCCTCCCAGTATACCAGCCGGACCGGACGGCGGCTCCGGGTGTACTTGGCTCCCCGGCCGCTGTTATGGGCTGCCAGGCGTTTTTCAAGGCAGTTGGTCCAGCCGGTGTAGAGAGTGCCGTCGGCGCACTCCAGAATGTAAACAAAGCAGGGGCCTTCCATGGCTGCGGGCCTCCTTTCTGCCGGGATTTTCCCCCGATCCTGGCGGTTGACAGCGCCCTCCCCTCCCGGCTATACTGTAGGGGAAAGCGAGGAATGCTAGATGAAGCTGATGTTTGCGTCAGATATCCACGGCTCCCTTTACTGGGCCGAAAAAATGAAGGCCGCCTGGGAGCGGGAAGCCCCGGAGAAACTGATCCTTCTGGGGGACCTGCTGTACCATGGCCCCCGGAATGACCTCCCCAGGGACTATAATCCCAAAGGGGTCATCGCCCTTCTCAGCGGCCTGCGGGAGGAGGTCCTCTGCGTCCGGGGCAACTGCGAGGCGGAGGTGGACCAGATGGTCCTCCCTTTCCCGGTGATGGCCGATTACATGGCCCTGTGGCTGGACGGGCGTATGGCCTTTGTCACCCACGGCCATCTGTTCAATGAAGAGAAGCTCCCCAGCCTCCGAAAGGGGGATATCCTGATCCACGGACACACCCATGTGCCGGTGGTCCGGGAACACCCGGAGGGGGGATACACCTATCTGAACCCGGGTTCGGTGTCCATTCCCAAGGAGCAGAGCCCCAACAGCTATATGATCTATGAGGACGGGGCCTTTTCCATCCGGAAGCTGGAGACCGGGGAGGAGTTCCTCCGCTGGGAGCTGTAAAAGCCGGGACAGGAAAGAGGACAGGGAGGGAACAGCCGCTGCTGTTCCCTTTTCCGTTGTTCCCCCGAAGTCCCTTTGATAGAAAGGATGGGAGAGTCCCATCCATAAGGAGGCGTCAGCCGTGAAGCCTGTAAGCCTGTATTTCCACATCCCCTTCTGCAAAAGCCGCTGTCCCTACTGCGACTTCTATTCCACCACCCGTCTGGACCTCCGGGAGGAGTATGCCGCCGCTTTGGTAAGGTGGATCCAGGCGGCTCCCCTGGAGCCGGGGACCCCGGTGCCCACCGTCTATTTCGGCGGCGGTACCCCTTACCTGTTGGGGGAGGGACTGCTGGCGGTGCTGGAGGAGGTATCCCGGCGGTTTTCCCTGGCTCCCGGGGCGGAGATCACCCTGGAGGCCAACCCCGGAGATCTGGAACTCCCTCTTCTCAAACAGCTGCGTCAGGGAGGGTTCAACCGGGTGTCCCTGGGGATCCAGGCGGGGGAGGACCGGGGCCTGGGGCTTCTGGGACGCCGCCACACCGCCGCCGAAAGCGCCCGGGGGGTGGAACTCTGCCGCAGAGGGGGTTTTGAAAACCTTTCGGTGGATATCATGCTGGCCACTCCCGGCCAGGACCGGGAGGGAGCCGCAGCCCTGGCGGACTACGCCATGGGCCTGGGCCCGGAACACATCTCCGCCTACCTGTTAAAGGTGGAACCGGGGACACCTTTCGCCCGGGAACATGTGGAGGCCCGGTGCCCCGGGCCGGACCAGGCGGCGGACATCTACCTGGAGGCTTGCCGCCGGCTGGAGGAGGGGGGCTACGCCCACTACGAGATCTCCAACTTTGCCCGCCCGGGCTTTGAGAGCCGCCACAACACCGTTTACTGGGAGCTGGGGGAATACCTGGGGATAGGGCCTTCGGCGGCCTCCTTCCTGGGAGGGCGGCGGTTCCGGGTTCCCCCGGGACTGGAAACATTCCTCCAAAAGGAGCCCTGGCAGGGGTTGGAGGAGGAGGGCCCCGGCGGCGGCCTGGAGGAGACGGTGATGCTGGCCCTGCGCCTTTCCCGGGGGCTGGATACCCGCCGGCTGCCGGAACTGGGAGGGGACCCGGCTGGGCTTCTCCGGCGGGCGGCGCCCCTGGAACGGGCGGGATACCTCACCTGCCGGGATGGGGTGGTGGCCCTGACCGACCGGGGCTTCCTTCTCTCCAACGCCATCATCGGGGAGCTGCTGGAAGGGGCTTCTCCCGAGGGCTGATCCAAGGGGGGCGGCTTCCTGGCGTCCTGGCCTGGGGTTCACATCTCCCGGTCGAACCGGATGCGGTAGTAAACAGCGGCGCCCTGAACCAGCAGATAGGCGAAAACCAGGAGGAGCAGGGGGGCCAGATCTACCTCCATCAAAGCGAAGGTCAGCATCAGGGCGCTGAAAACATAGGTCATCATGTCGAAGGCTTTCCCCTTGGCTCGGTTGGCGATGGCGATATTTCGTTCATCCTTTCGTTCGATCTCCAGTTTCCGGCGCAGCTCGGGGTCGCTCTTCATGGCTCGTGCCGAGACAATCTCCCCCATGCCGTGGCCGAACAGCCCGCAGCCCACCCCGATGCACAGATAGGGGAGGACCCGCAGCAAGCCCTGGGGGTCCCCTGTTGTTCTGATCAAGTACAGGCCGGCGGCCAGAAGCAGCAAGCCGGTTATCATAACTGCGAAGTTCGCTTTTTGGGATTTCATCCTTCTTCCTCCTCGTAAATAAAAATGTCTTCAATGGACATGCCGAAATAGCGGGCGATTTTAAAGGCCAGCTGGATGGACGGGTTGTACCGGCCGTTTTCCAGAGAGCCGATGGTCTGCCGGGATACTTCCAGAGCGCCCGCCAGGTCTTCTTGTTTGATTCCGCGCTGTTTCCGAAGCTCTTCAAGGCGATTTTTCACGGGGGCAGGGACCTCCTTTCGGATGGAAAGTTTGCTTTCCATAACAACAGTATAGCAGAACGGGCAGAAATGTCAAGCAAACTTTCCATCAGCGCCGGTTTCGGGGCAGAAAAGCAGGAGGACAAATTTGGCCTTTCATTGACAAAGCCTTCCAAAATGGGGTAGAATAATACGATAGGAAGCCATGCCCAAAAGCCCGGTCTCCCAGGCCGGCAGAGGCGGGTGGAACAATAGGAAAGGGGCGTCCCCATTATGATCCAGAGCATGACCGGTTACGGCAGGGCCCAGGAAACCGCCGGGGGCCGGGACATCACCGTGGAGATCCGGGCGGTGAACCACCGTTATTTTGAATTTTCTTCCCGGGTACCCCGGGCTTACGGTTACCTGGAAGAAAAGCTCAAAGGTTTTACCCAGGCTGCCGTCAGCCGGGGAAAGGTGGAGGTGGCGGTCCAGATCCAGACAGTGGACAGCCCCGATACCGGCGTCGTCATCAACAAGGCCCTGGCCCGGGAGTATGTGGACTCTCTCCGTGAGCTGGGGGCGGAGCTGGGGCTCCCGGACGACTTGAGCCTTACCGCCATCGCCCGTTTTTCCGACATCTTCACCGTCCGGCGCAGCCCCGACGACGAGGAGCAGGTGTGGAAAGACGTGGAAGGGGTGGCCCGGAAGGCGGTGGAGCGCTTTCTGGAGATGCGCCGGGTGGAAGGACAGAAACTCCGGGAGGATATCCTGTCCCGCCTGAATACCATTGAAAACGGGGTGGCGGCAGTGGAGGAGCAGAGTCCCCGCACTGTGGAGCTCTACCGCCAGAAGCTCACCCAAAAGCTCCAGGAGCTGCTGAACACCGCCGCGGTGGATCAGCAGCGGATCCTCACCGAGGCGGCCATTGTGGCGGACCGTCTGGCGGTGGATGAGGAAACGGTGCGCCTGCGCAGCCATATCGCCCAGATGCGGACCATTCTGGACACCCCCGGGGCGGTGGGCCGGAAGCTGGATTTCCTGGTCCAGGAGATGAACCGGGAGGCCAACACCATCGGCAGCAAGGCCCAGGACGTGGCCATTGCCCGGGTGGTAGTGGAGATCAAAAGCGAGATTGAGAAGATCCGGGAGCAGATCCAGAACATCGAGTAAGCGGGCCGGGGCCCGCACCCGGGTCCGTGAGAGAAGGGACGCAGCATCGTTGGTTTCTGCCCCGCTCCCTGAACAAACAACCTGGGCTGAGAAGAACCAAG
>JAHZBJ010000080.1:236-5638 GCA_019423445.1 Oscillospiraceae bacterium | reverse complement strand
GTAGTTCATCAGGAACATGTGGTCGCTGAAAATGCGGCCAAAGCTGAGCTTTTCCCCGGGCTGGGGTTTTGCCTTGGGGCTCTTGGTGAGGTTCAGGGTGATCTCTTCCATGATGCTTTCGTCCTTTCTGGCCCCCTGGCTTGGGGCCATGGCATTTTGTATACAGGGTTATTTTAGCACTTTACTCCGGCAGTTGCAAGGTTCTTTGAGGTTTCCCCTGGAAAAAGCCCGGGCCCGGAGCGGATCTCTCCGCCCCGGGCCCCTTCCCGTCCCGGTGGGACGGATCTTTCAGTTGAATCAGTAGGCTACGCCCTGCCACTGCATGGCGTCGGCCACCTTCAGGAAGCCGGCGATGTTGGCACCCATCACCAGGTTACCGGGAGCGCCAAACTCCTGGGAAGCATTGTAGGCGTTGTGGAAGATCCCCACCATAATGTCGTGGAGTTTCTTGTCCACTTCTTCAAAGGTCCAGGAATACCGCATGGAGTTCTGACTCATCTCCAGACCGCTGGTGGCAACGCCGCCGGCGTTGGCCGCCTTAGCGGGTCCAAAGAGGATCCCGGCCTTCTGGAACTTCTCAATGGCCTCGGGGGTGCTGGGCATATTGGCGCCTTCCGCAACCGCCATAACGCCATTGGCAATGAGCTTGTCGGCGTCGGCGCCGTCCAGCTCGTTCTGAGTGGCACAGGGGAGGGCGATATCGCACTTGATGCCCCAGATACCACGGCAGCCCTCGGTATAGGTAGCGGTGGGCACCGCCTCCACGTACTCCTTGATACGGCCCCGGCGACCCTCCTTGATCTCCTTAACCACGGCCAGGTTGATGCCGGCGGGATCATGGACAAAACCATTGGAATCGGACATGGCCACCACCTTGGCTCCCAGCTCAGTGGCCTTCTGGCAGGCATAGATGGCCACGTTGCCGGAACCGGAGATCACCACCGTCTTGCCGGCAAAGCTTTCGTTCTTCATCACCGAAAGCATTTCCTTGGTAAAGTAGCACAGACCGAAACCGGTAGCTTCCTTCCGGGCCAGGCTACCGCCGTAGGTGAGGCCCTTGCCGGTGAGGACGCCGGTGAACTGGTTGGTGATCCGCTTATACTGGCCGAAGAGATAGCCGATCTCCCGGGCCCCCACGCCGATCTCCCCGGCAGGGAAGTCGGTATCGGGGCCGATGTGGCGGTACAGCTCGGTCATGAAGCTCTGGCAGAACCGCATCACCTCACCGTCGCTCTTACCCTTGGGGTCGAAGTCGGAACCGCCCTTGGCACCGCCCATAGGCAGACCGGTGAGGCTGTTCTTAAAGACCTGCTCGAAGCCCAGGAACTTGATCACAGAGGCGTTCACCGAGGGGTGAAGGCGCAGGCCGCCCTTGTAGGGGCCGATGGCGGAGTTGAACTGGACACGGTAACCCCGGTTCACCTGGACCTTGCCGCTGTCGTCCACCCAAGATACCCGGAAGGTGATGAACCGTTCCGGCTCCACAATCCGGTCGATGATACCGGTCTCGGCCAGCTGGGGACGCTTGGCCAAAACGGGCTCAAAGGATTCCAGAACTTCCCGGACAGCCTGCAAGAACTCGGGTTCCCCCTGGTTGCGGCGGACAACGGTGTCATAGACCCCCTGAAGATAGCTGTTTTTAAATTCCATATCGGTGTACCTCCTTTGGACGGCAAGAGCGGCGCTCTGCGCTTTTCTGGCTTTTTCTTACAGTATAGCATTATACTGTGAAAGCGCCTCCAATACAAGTTTTTTCGAAAAAAAAGTTGTCCCCCTGCCCTGTTTGTGTTATACTGAATCCTGTTCTCAATGAGCAGGCCAGACAACAGCGGGCACAGGCCGAAAGGCCGTGAATGAGGAAAGTCCGGGCTTCACAGGGCAGGGATAGCTGCTAACGGCAGCCGGAGGCGACTCTAGGGAAAGTGCAACAGAGAGATACCGCCGGGAAACCGGCAAGGGTGGAAAGGCGAGGTAAGAGCTCACCAGCGTCCGGGAGACCGGACGGCTATGCAAACCCTATCCGAAGCAACACCGTACAGGGGCATTAACGGCGGCCCGCCGGCCCCGCTCAGGTGGCTGGAGCCCGGCGGCGACGCCGGGCCTAGATAGATTGTTGTCAAATACAGAACCCGGCTTACAGACCTGGTCATTGAGTTCAGCGAGGGGGCGTCTCCTTTTAAGGAGGCGCCCCCTCGCTGGCTTTCAGAGTATAAATCCTGGCATAACCGTCCATAATCCCTGCATAAAATAAACCTAGGAGGAATGGTTATGTCCCAACAGATCACCGCCGGACTCTTTTCCAAAACCAAAGCTCCGACGGATACGGAACACACGGAAATTCGCCAAAAGCTGGAACAGGTCCGCCTTCAGCTGGCCTGCGCCGAGGACCTTTTCAATACCGCCACCGATGAGGCCATGCTGGATTCCTGCATCTATCAGATCAAATCTTTGCAGGTATACTACAGCTTTCTCATGCGGCAGCTCCGTTTGGTGGAAGCGGAAAGAGCATCCCTCCCCTGCGGTTCCTCCCAGGAAGAGGGCGGAACCGGGCTTTTGGCCGCTGTAAAAGAAAGGATGATGGGTGCCATGGGGTAACCGATACCCCTGTGATCACAGGGATTTTGGTAATCGTTTTTATCGGGCTGGTTCTGCTGATCCGGATGCGTAAAGCGGTGGGTACCGCCTTTTCTTCCGCGGCTATGGGCCTCGCCGCCATGGGGGCAGTAAACCTTACCGGCCTCCTCACCGGGGTGACCCTGCCCTGGAACCTCTTTACCCCGCTGGTCTGAACCATCCTTGGGGCACCGGGGGTTGTATCCATGTTGGTGCTCCAGCTGTTCTGGTAACCATCAAGCGGACCCCTCTCCCCTTCCCCTGATTCTTCTGTCATCAAAAAGCCCCCGGCAGCTGCCGGGGGCTTTTTCCTATGCCTTTCAGGGGGAGGGGTTCAAATCGACGCGGATGGATACCTGACGGCACCCCGCTTGAGGATCATCAACAATAGAGACCGTCACCCGGAAACGGGTGCCGCCCAAAGTCTCCTCCAAGGAGCGGCTCACCGAAGCCCCTGGCTCAACCCGGGTGGCCATCTCCCCCGCAGCCTGTCTCCAAGCCGCGGTCACCATGCCGGGCATCCAGTTCTCCAGCTTCAGGAAGCTGTAGAGATCGCTCCGCTCCACCTGGGGCCAGGGAAGGAACCGCTCCAAATCCGCCACCGAACCGTAGCTCAGGAAGGTCCTGGGAGCCATTGGAACACCCTGCCGGTAACGGGTGTATTGCTCCGCCTCCTCCTGTTGCGCCGGGGAGAAGGAGCCGCCAAAACCAGGGGCGCCTCCCCATCCCGGTGTTTGCCCCTGCCCCGGATATTGCCAGGCCGCCCCCGGCGTCCCCTGGGGGTATCTGGGACTGGGACCATACTGCTGCCATTGCCCCTGGGGGTATCCCTGGGAATGATACTGCGCCTGACCGTAAGGAGCACCATAGGGAGTCCCATAAGGCATCCGGGCCTGCCAGGCCAGTTCATCCAGGCGCCCCTGAAGGGCCACATCTCCAAAAGCAGCATTGGCAAGGCTGATATAGGGAACCAGAAAATAAAGCAGCACGTAAAGAGCCAGTTCGATCCAGCCGGAAAGGCTGTTCACCAGGGTATCGGGAACCGGCAGCCCCATCTGGGCGTAGTGGAAAGCCTCCGGAAGCACCGCCGCCATCCCCACCACGGTGATGATCCCCACGATAAGCAGATACCACCCGATAAAGGAAATGTTCAGGGAGAAATACCGTCCGCAATTTCCCCGCATCAGCCGGAAAGACTCCCGGCGGATATGCCCCAGGCCAGCCGTTTCATCCTCCACCATAATATAGGGCAGAAGGCAGATATGCAGGCTCCAGTAAATGATAAACAGGGAACAGACAATGTTCAGAAGCGATATCAGCACCATTGTCCCTTCATTGCTGACGGTTCCAGAGAGGGAGGTGATGAAAAGCCCCACATAGGACGGCCAGTTCTGGATCGCTCCCAGGGCCACCGCCCTCCCATAGCGGCCTGCTCCCGTAAAGTAGTAAAAAACGTCCTTCATTACGGGGTTCCGCTCTTTGTGGAGAAGATATGTATACCGAAGCACCCCCAGCATCAGCGGAGTGACCAGCACCATCAGCACCACCTGGATCAGAGTAACCCACAGGGTACCCAGACGCCCCTGGAGCAGAAAAGGCGCCGCCCCAACGGCAAGCATATAAACAAGATAAAAAAGATAGACTGCCAGCAGCCGTCCCTTGTTGGCGCTGTAAAGACGGCGGGCACGCTGTTTCAGAATACGGTTCACAAAGAGACCTCCTTTGTGGGATCAGGTTTATATTTTCAGTATACCCCGCCTTTATTCCAAAAGGATGAACGGAATATGAATTCAAAAGGCTCAGCCCTCTTTTTTTAAAGAAAACCCCGGCACGGAGAATTTCTCCGCGCCGGGGACACTTTGCTGCTGGGTTCAGTTCAAAGAATGATGCAGATAAGGCCGGAGCAGCCCTCGTTGATGATACGTTCCGTGGTCTCCTGCATCTTCATCCGGGCGTCAGAAGGCATCCGGTACAACTTGTTGTGGAGGCCCTCGTTTACCAGTTCGTGAAGGGATTTGCCAAAAATATTGGATTCCCAGATCTTGGTGGGGTCCTCCTCAAACACTTTGAGAAGATAGTGAACCAATTCCTCGCTCTGACGCTCGCTGCCAACAATGGGGGCCACTTCAGTGGTGATATTAGCTTGCATCATGTGGATACTGGGGGCGCTGGCACGGAGACGGACCCCATAGCGTCCGCCCTGCTTTACGATTTCCGGTTCCTCCAGCGTCAGCTCATCCAGTCCGGGCATAACGATTCCGTACCCGGTGGCCGCCACCTCTTCCAGGGCCCCTTTGATCTTGTCGTACTTTTTCTTGATGGCGGCAAGCTCCACCATGCAGGGCATCAGCCCTTCTTCTCCCTCAATGGTAAGGCCTGTGGCCTCCCCCAGGATGCGGTAGAACAGGTCACTGGGGACCTCCACCTTGCACCGCAGGCTGCCGGTGCCCAGGTCGATGTTGGAGAGCCCCTGCAATACGGTCCAGGGCGGCGCCGCAGCTTCTGGCCTGGGCATAAATGGATTTTTGGAGCCAGTGATCCCGATCCAGGTTCATAATCCAGCCGGGAATCTCCAGAGCTACCTCTTTCACCGGGAACTGATACAGAATCCTGGTGAGGATCTCACGGATGTCCTCCTCGTCCAGCTCCAGGCAGTTGACCGCCACCACCGGCACCCCGTACTTTTCTTCCATGGATTGGCGCAGCTCCCGGTTCTGGGGGGACTTGGGCTGAACACAGTTGAGCAGCACCACAAAGGGCTTGCCGATCTCCCGGAGCTCCCCGATAAC
>JAHZBJ010000080.1:0-226 GCA_019423445.1 Oscillospiraceae bacterium | reverse complement strand
ATACTCCTCCCGGGGGATGTCGCTGATGGAACCGTCAGTGGTGATCACCAGTCCGATGGTGCTGTGTTCATTGATGACCTTCTTGGTGCCGATCTCAGCAGCCATATTGAATGGGATCTCCCGGTCGAACCAGGGGGTCATCACCATTCGCGGCTGCTCGTTCTCGATATACCCCAGGGCGCTGGGAACAATATACCCCACGCAGTCAATAAGCCGCACCTTTTTT
>JAHZBJ010000079.1 GCA_019423445.1 Oscillospiraceae bacterium | reverse complement strand
GCTTCCTCCGGGATGAACTTGGGCTCAGTGGTCATGATGGTCTTGCCCGCTGCGGACTGGGGCAGCTCGTCAGTGGCCCGTTCCCTGCGGGCGTCGCTGCCGATGTTGGGCAGTACCAGAGTCTCCATGAATCGTTTGATAAAGGTGGATTTTCCGGTTCGTACCGGACCTACCACCCCAATATAGATATCGCCGTCGGTCCGCTTGGCGATATCCTGATACAGTGTGTTCTTCTCCAAAGCCGCCCGCCTCCTCTCACAGCACCGGGATCAGGAGGACACGCCGCTCCTGGCCGCCGTTTTCCTCGGGGTTCTCCCCGGTGATCTTGTCAACATTGGTATTGTACCGCTTGGCGATATCCCAGAGGGTCTCCCCGGAGTCCGCCAGATAAAGGTAAAGCCCCGCAGGTGTGGAAGTCTCCTTGGGTTTCTTCTCATCTACCTGAATATCGTCCAAAAGTACCGCTTTCCCCTGGGTGGTGAGAATACCGGTGAGTTCCAGATCGCACCGGACTTCCAGAGCGTCGTTGGCGGCAAAGGTAAAGGCACAGTTCTGGCAGGAGAGCCTTCCCTCCAAAGCCACCCCTTCCGTCTCGCAGGGGACTTTACAGCTGGTTTCCAGGGCCTTGTCAAAGTAGTAAAGCTGGCCGTCGGTCATCCGGGCAAACATGGCTATGGTGATCTTCCCCTCCACCACTGGGCCTCCGGCTTCGGCCCTGGGGGTTATCTCTACCCTCTCACACCAGAGGTCCACCACTTTATCCACATTCTCTGGCAGAGGAAGAGTCTCCTTATAGGGGATACTCTCCTTCACGCTTCCGCACACCTGGGGGAGAACCACTGTACGGTTCCGGAAGGCACATTGATTGGTGGTGGAGTAGCAGTCTGAGCAGAAATGGGCGGTATAAGGCTGCCATCCCCGAACCTGGCTTTCCACCACAGCATCCAGAGCGATCCGCCTGTATTCCCCGTCCTCTGCGGCGGCAGGCTCAGCAGAAACGGTTCCTACCTGCTGCCAGACATCACAAATACTGGTGTCGTCCAGGCCGTCCAACTCACAGATGGCGCTGGTAGGAAGGGTATATTCCACTTGGTCAAAGCCGCCGGTGGTGGCCTGGTAAAGGACATGGATATTCAGCTCTCCCCGGAGCACCGCCTTTCCCGCCACCTGCTTGCACTCGGTGACCCTGGCGGAAGCCCCTGCCCTGACAACGGCCTGAACCGGAGGCTTGCCATAGGTCAGGTCCAGGGTTTCGGTGATCCGGGTCTCCCGGGCCCCACACCCCAGGAGATGGGCTGCGCCGGACTGCTCCCGCTTCACCTGGAGCCCCATCCCGGAGCCCTCCGCCACCACCTGCTCCTCACGGCTGCCGGTACCCCGGACGGTGATAACCAAGGCTCCCCGGATATCCAGGCGGCGCTGGTTCACCGCCCGGCAGTTGACATAATCCGCCCGGGCGGTGATGGAGAGGACCGGCGCCGGATGATCGGCTTTCATTTCCACAATCCGGGAAAAGGGAACCTTGTACTCCCCATGGGCGATGCCCTCTCCGGTGGAGACATAATATACCGTGATCACCGCCATTCCTTCCAGCTCCAGTTTGCCGGGGCTGGCACGGCGGCCGGTGACAGCAGGAGCCACCGTACATTTCAGAATCCGCACAATATCCGGGCAGTAATCCGGAAGCAGGGCGTCGCATTCAATGGGCTGCTCTACGTTCTGGTCGATGAGGACGTCGTTTATAAACAGTGGCTGCCGCGTCAGTTTCAGTTCCATATCCGTTCCTCTCCTCCTTTTTGATTCAACACACTATATGAGGTGACAGGACAAAATATGCGCCTGCGGCAACGCCTTAAAAAGCCCTCTTTCCAGCCGCCGGCATCCGTTTTTCCTCCTCTCCGTTCCTTGACACAGCCAAAAAGATGTGGTATATTTTTATCATAAAGATAAAAATATACCACATCTTAGGAGGTGCAGTTGGATGTTTACTTGGCGCAACCCTCTGGGTTATCTGAGTCTTTTCGCTCTGCTGGGGCTGGTGGGGCTGGTCCGGGACATTCCCGGCTACCTAGGCTTTTTTGGTTTTCTTTTCTATATCCGGTACTTCTGGGTACTCCCTGATGAAATGCTCCTGGATTATGTCCGCAAATCCGCCGCCTGGGGTTTCTTTACAGGCACTGGAGCCACTCTGGTCACCACCCTGGTCTGCGTCTTTTCTGAGGACCCCACCCGGGCCTTCGGCTTTGGGATGGCTTTGGGTTTCGCCGCCAGCATCATCGCCTTTTCCCTGATCCTCACTTGGTATGAGTTCCGGGAAAGCAAGGGGGTTGGGGAATGAAGATTACCAGCCGTATCCGGGAGTACCGCGCACGGCACAACATGAAGCAGGAAGAGCTGGCGGCCAAGGTAGGGGTCAGGCGGGAGACCATCGGCAACCTGGAAAATGGCCGCTACAACCCCTCTTTGGCCCTGGCATGGTCCATTGCCAAAGTGTTTGATGTAACCATCGAAGAGATCTTCGACATTCAGGAGGAAAATCCGTAGCTTCCGGCAGAAGCGTCTGCATCCTGGGAATCAAAACGGTCCATTTGAAACCTATAAAAACACCCGGCGCCCACTTCGGTGGACGCCGGGTGTTTTTATTTCATAATAGGGCTGGTTTTTAGTACATGCCGCCCATGTCGGGAGCGGGGGCCGCGGGAGGTGTGGGCTCCTTCTTGTCAGCCACCAGGCTCTCAGTGGTGAGAACCATAGAAGCCACAGAAGCGGCGTTCTCCAGAGCGGAGCGGGTAACCTTGGTAGGATCCAGGATGCCGGCAGGGATCATATCCACATACTTCTCGTTGTAGAAGTCGAAGCCATAGCCTTCCTTACCGGAGCGTTTGATGGCATCCACAATCACAGAGCCTTCCATACCGCTGTTGGCAGCGATCTGGCGCATGGGCTCCTCCAGAGCCTTCAGAACGATGCGGACACCGGTCTTCTCGTCCCCTTCGCACTTATCGGCCAGCTTCTCAACAGCGGGAATGGCGTTGATAAGGGCAACACCGCCGCCGGCCACGATGCCTTCCTCAACGGCTGCCTTGGCAGCGGCGAGGGCATCCTCGATGCGCAGCTTCTTCTCCTTCATCTCAACCTCGGTGGCAGCACCGACGCGGATAACAGCCACACCGCCGGAGAGCTTCGCCAAACGCTCCTGGAGCTTCTCACGGTCGAAATCGGAGGTAGTGTTCTCGATCTGGGCACGGATCTGGGCAATACGGTCCTGGATGGCCTTCTTGTCGCCAGCGCCGTTGACAATGATGGTGTTCTCCTTCTGAACGGTGACCCTCTTGGCATGACCCAGCTGAGCCATGGTGGTCTCCTTCAGCTCCAGACCCAGGTCGGAGGTGATGACCTGGCCGCCGGTGAGGGTGGCGATATCCTGGAGCATCTCCTTGCGGCGGTCACCAAAGCCGGGAGCCTTGACAGCGACGCAGGTGAAGGTGCCGCGCATCTTGTTCACCAGCAGGGTGGCCAGGGCCTCGCCCTCAACATCCTCAGCGATGATAACCAGCTTTCTGCCGGCCTGCACCACCTGCTCCAGCAGAGGCAGGATTTCCTGGATGTTGCTGATCTTCTTATCGGTGATGAGGATGTAGGCGTCGTCGATGACAGCCTCCATCTTCTCGGTGTCGGTGACCATG
>JAHZBJ010000078.1:7333-9503 GCA_019423445.1 Oscillospiraceae bacterium | reverse complement strand
GTCCGATCTGCGCAAATCCGAAACGGCGGCAGAGGCTCTGGGCTGCCGCGTCTCCGGCGGCAATAGGGACGTTTAGGACCTTCACCTGGCCTCCTCTGCGGGCGTCCTGCACCAGATAATCCAGAAGTCCGCTGCCGATTCCCCGCTGCCAATATTTCCGGAGCACCGAAAGCCCGATTTCCGCGGTATGGGCGATGGGCCTGCGGTGACCGGTACGCAGGTCGGCAGCCCCTACAATAAGGCCATCCAACTCTGCGACGATGAGGCGGTCGCAACCCCGGGTGCTGTCCCGGATGATCTCCTCTCCACTGCGGGCGGTACTTCCCACCGCCTGGGCACCGTAGGAGAGGAAGCTGTTCTCCCCGCCGATGGTGTTAAGATAGGTGAGAAGACTCACCGCGTCCGCCGGACAGGCGGGACGGATCACAGGCTTCTGCGGCATGGATGCCCGATATGCTTCTTCCGATGCTTTCCGGAGATGGTTCCGGATGATCTTTCCGGAAGTGGTCTTTTCCAGGTGGTCCACATATTCCACCACCCGGGGGTATTTATAGGGGGCGGTCATCCGCTTGACATAGTTCTGGATCTCTTTGGTGAGGGCCTCGGAAGGGGCGAAATCCTTCTCCAGGACGATGGTGGCTTTCACCACCTGGCCGCGGATGGGATCCGGCGCCCCGGTGATGGCACATTCGTGGACGGCGGGATGGGTCAACAGCACACTCTCAATTTCAAAGGGGCCGATCCGGTAGGCGGAGCATTTGATAATATCGTCGTTGCGGCCAATAAACCAGTAGTACCCGTCCTCGTCCATCCACATCATGTCCCCGGTGTGATAGACATTGTTCTGGTCTGCCGCCGGCACCATCCGGTCCCCCACCCAGTAGCCCCGGAGAAGGCCTTCGGGATACCGCTGGTCCAGGTGCCGCACCACCAGCTCTCCTTCGTCGCCAGGAGCCACGGGATGACCCGCCTCGTCCACCAGGGCGATGTCATAAAGGGGGCTGGGTTTGCCCATGGACCCGGGACGGGGTTCGAACCAGCCAAAGTTGGCCACCAGAACGCTCCCCTCGGACTGGCCGTATCCCTCATGGATAGTAAGGCCGGTAATCTCCTGGAACTCCCTGGTAATCTCCGGAGAGAGGGGCTCTCCCGCAGTGCAGCAATGGGTCACCGAAGCGAAATCCTCCGCCGTCAGCCCTTCCCGCATCATAAAGCG
Organism: Oscillospiraceae bacterium; assembly: GCA_019423445.1. Taxonomy (GTDB): domain Bacteria; phylum Bacillota; class Clostridia; order Oscillospirales; family Ruminococcaceae; genus Angelakisella. The sequence goes on along the minus strand of JAHZBJ010000078.1, from coordinate 8,287 downwards.
GTAGACGGTGCCGGGGACGCAGAGGGTGGTTGGTTTCTTCTCCCGAATCACCTGGATCATTCGCCGTGGGTCAAACTTGCTCTCACATTCATACCCCAACACCGCGGAGCCACCGATCCACTGGCCATAGATGCACCCCCAGCCGAACTTGGCCCAGCCGGAGTCCACCCCGGTGAGATGGAGACCCCCATTTTTCACCTGCTGCCAGTAGCAGGCGGTAACAATATGTCCCAGGGGATAGGAATAATCGTGGCAGACCATCTTGGGCATACCGGAGGTGCCAGAGGTGAAATAAATCAGCATCAGATCCCGGGCAGTGATGGTGGGGTCTGCCGTAAAGTCAGAGGAGCCCTCCTCCAGAGCTGTAGAGTAATCCAGCCAGCCGGGGCGGGTACCGTTTACCAGAGCCTTACCCATGGGGGGCTTTTGGCATTTGGGCAGGGCCTCCTCACACTGGCTCACAATCCAATCATCAGAGAGGGCGACGATAAACCGCACTCCGGCGGCGTCCACACGGTAAGCAATATCTTTGGCGGTAAGCTGATAGGAGGCGGGGATGATAACGGCGCCGATGCGATGGAGGGCCACAGCGGTAACCCAGTACTCCCAGCGGCGCTTCAGCAGGCACATAACCCGGTCTCCCTTCCCCAGCCCCTGGGCCCGGAACCATACAGCCGCCCGCCGGGACAGCAGAGAAATATCCTGGAAAGTGAAGGTCAGATTGTGGTCATGGTCGTCGCACCATTCCAGAGCCCGCTTGTCAGGTTCTTCCGATGCCCAGGCATCCACCACATGGGTGGCGAAGTTGAAGTCCGGCGGGCAGGTGACCCTGTAGTTCTTCTTGAAATCCTCATAGGAATCAAACTGGGTTCTGCCAATAAAACGTTCCAGCATCTTCGTCGTCTCCTTTTCTAAGTCTGGCGGCAATTCCATTGGGTCAGAGACAGGCGCCTT
>JAHZBJ010000078.1:772-7323 GCA_019423445.1 Oscillospiraceae bacterium | reverse complement strand
GCACGTCGGAGCCTACTAAGGGCTGATGCCCGGTTCAGTCCGCAACTCTGAGGCTACTTCTCCCGGCACCGGACACGGCATTCCCAGCAACAGCCGCTCTCTGTGCCCCGGAAACTCCGGGATACTACTCCTCATCACAGTCTTTGGGTGATAGGTTAATTTTTATTTATGATAGCACAGGCTAAAACCGCTGTCAATATTTTTCTCTTTCCCCTCCTGCCAATGCCCTGAAAACAACGGCGGCACAGGGGCTAAGCCCCTGCGCCGCTGGGAGAAGGCGCTCCGGTCGGGAAGTGAGAAGCCGGCTGGAGCTGGAAACTAGCTGAAAATACAAACCTGCGCCTTATTCTTCATATTGATACGGCTTGATCTGCCGCACCACATCCAGAAGAGTACCATCCCGGGCTTCCAGAATCGCCACTACCCGGTCCTCAAACTGCACCGGGTCGGGAGACCCCACCATGGAATAGGCCTTGTCTCTAAGCTCCTGAATGGTGACATGGGGCACATCCGCCTCATCCAGAGCCTGGATCAGATCCTGGCGTTTGGGGTTCACCGCTACGCCGTACTCGGTGACCAGGATGTCCACCGACTCGCCAGGGGTGGTGATGGTAACCACGTCGTCGCAGACGGTAGGAATACGGCCCCGGACCAGAGGCGCCACAATAATGGTGCACTTGGCGCCGTTGGCAGTGTCGGGATGTCCGCCGGGAGCCCCCCGGAGGATGCCGTCGGAACCGGTGTCCACGTCGAGCTCCAACGCCGCCAGGATGACGAAATCCAGCTTGTTGACATAGGCTCCCTTATTCATGGGGTCGGCATACTCGGAGCAGGTCACCTCGAAGTGACCGGGAGTCACCCCCAGGGACTCAATAGCCCCCATATCAAAGTCCTGGGTATCCGCCAGGTTCTTGATATAGCCTTCCTTGAGAAGCTCCACCATGGGGGTGGAGATACCTCCTACAACCCAGCCCATGTGAATACCCTTCTCCTCCATGTACTGCTTCAGGAAAAGAGTGGTGGCGATGGAGGGACCGCCTACGCCGGTCTGGAAGGAAAAGCCATCCTTGAAGTAGGGAGTGGCGCGCATCACCTTGGCGCACTCCTCAGCAATCATCAAATCCCTGGGGTTGTCGGTGATTCGGGCTGCTGCGGAGGCGATCTTTCTGGGATTGCCGATCTCCTCTACCCGGACCACATAGTCCACATCCACACAGCTGATACTGCAGGGCTTATTGGGGAAGGGCACCAGGGTATCGGTGATCACCACTACCTTGTCGGCATACTTGGCATCCACGTCGGAGTAGGCCAACCCGCCGCAGTTGGACTTGCCGCCCTTACCGCTGGCGTTGCCGTACTCGTCGCTGCTGGAAGCGCCGATAAAGGCCACATCAATATGTACCTCGCCGCACTCAATGGCCCGGACCCGTCCGCCGTGGGTGCGAAGGATCGCCGGGGTCTTCAGATATCCTTTGGAAACCGCCTCGCCGATTTTCCCACGGATACCGGAGGTCTGGATACCGGTAACAATCCCTTCCTTGATATACTCCGCCACAGGGTCGTGAGCGGAACCCAGGGAAGAAGCCGCAATGGTGATGTCCCGGATCCCCATCTCAGCAATTTCATTCATCACCATGTTGACGATGTAATCACCGTCGCGGAAATGGTGGTGGACGGAGACGGTCATACCATCCTTCAGCCCGCACTCCTTAATGGCATCCCGAAGGCTGGGAAGAACCTTGCTTTCCTTGGGCATGACACTGGCCCGGACAGTGGGACCCACCTTGGTGTAGACATAATTCTCACGGTAAGCGTTCCCCTGGAACACCTCCCGCCCGCCGGTGAGCAGCTCATCGGGGATTTCTCTTCCAACTGCATTTTTCATGATTACAAATCCCCCTTATACAATCCGGTGGCCTTGGCCAGGGCCAGAGTCCGCTCCGCCCCTTCTACAAAGGCGATGTCCAGCATCTTGCCGTCCACCTTGAAGATACCCACGCCCTTCTTGGCGTTCTCCCGGATGGCGAAGACCACTTTCTCCGCTTCCGCAATCTCCTTGGGCGTAGGGGCAAAGATCTCGTGGACAATGGCAATCTGCTTGGGCGTCACAATGGATTTTCCATCGAAGCCCATCTCCTTGATCTGGATGGTCTCCCTGCGGAAGCCCTCCATATCGTTAAAATCAGTGAACACGGTATCGAAACACTGGATCCCGGCGGCCCGGGCAGCGATGACGATATTCCCTCTGGCAACAAAAAGCTCGTTGCCGCTGGGATAGTACTTGGTGTGCAGGCACCGGCGATAATCGCCGCCGGAAAGTGCAATACCAAACATCCGGGGAGAAGAACGGCAGATATCCAGGGCATTGACAATCCCCTGCGGACTCTCCAGCGCCGCCATAAGCAGGGTTCTCCCCTCTTCTACGCCAAATTCCTTTTCGGCGGCGGCTACCGCCTCTTCGATAACGTGGACATCAGCCGGGCTTTCGCACTTGGCAATGCGGATGCCGTCAGCGCCGCCAGCCACGCAGACTCGGACATCTTCCTTCCAGTGGGGGGTGTCCAGGGCGTTGATCCGCACCAGGCGTTCGGTATTGCCGTAATCCACGCTTTTCAGGGTGCGGTAAAGAGAAAATCTGGCGGAGTCTTTCTGGTTCTCGGAAACTGCGTCCTCCAGGTCGAAGATGACGCTGTCGGATTTGTAGATATAGGCGTCCTTCAGCAGGCTGGGCTTCTGGGCGCTGAGGAACATCATAGTCCTGCGCAGCCGGTTTTTGTCAGGATTTCTCATCGGATCTGCCCTCCCCAAGGAACGTCGCTTTCAGAGCTGCCATTGGCCCGGAAGACCGCGCACTCCAGACGAGCCTTCAGGGTGCAGTCCAAAGCGCCCTTATCTACTACAGTCACTTTTACATCGGTGACCTCCAACCGGTTCAGAACCTCCATGAGAGACTCCCGGATGGCTCTTCCAAACTGGTTGATAACACTGCTTTCAATGGACAGCTGAATCCCGCTGCCCGGCTCCACCGTGATCATGGCATCGCTGGATTCCAGCGTCCCCGCCACGGCGGTCTCTTTGATTTTCAAATCGTGCGCCTCCCTTTTCTTTTCCACGCTGTCAGGCAGCGGTCTTTTCCTTCTTCTGCTTGCTCTTCTTGATGCTGCTGTAAATGGAGAAACCGATCATGGCCACAAACACCAGCATAATGCCCAGGGTAATGGGCCGTCCAAAGAAGGCCGCGAAGCTGCCATTGGCAATATCCAGGCCGCGGCGGAAATTCCGTTCCACCAGGGGACCAAGGACCAGAGCCAGAATCAGGGCGGAGCTGTTGAAGCCAAACTTCTTAAAGAAGTAGCCGAAGATACCGCCGAAGATCATGATGAAGATATGCATGGTGTTGGCCTGATAAGCGTAGCATCCCACCAGCGCCAGCATCAGGATAAAGGTACCCAGAACGTGGTAGGGGATCCGAAGGATCTGGGCAAACACCTTGGCGATGGCGAAGGAGACAAAGATCATGGCGATGTTTGCCACCACCATGGCGGTGAAGGTAGCGGAGAGGTACTCGGGCTGGGCCTTGAGAAGCAGGGGGCCCATCTGGACGCCGTGGATGGCCAAGGCGGTCATCATCATGGCGGCGGCGTTACTCCCAGGGATACCCATGGAGAGAAGGGGCACCATGGCGCCGCCGGTGGCGGCGTTGTTGGCAGTCTCAGAGGCGCAGATACCGTGGGGATCGCCGTTACCCAGCATCTCCGGGTGCTTGCTGCACTTGGCCTCAATGCCATAGGACAACCACGCCGCAATGGTAGCACCAGCGCCGGGCATGATCCCTGTAAAGGTTCCGATAATGCCGGAGCGGATCATCGTTCACTTCAGCTCCCACAGTTCCTTAAAGCTGGCCAGTTTGCTGACTTTAGCCTGCTTATCGGAGCTATACTGGCTGCGGTCGGAGGGCTTCCGCACCTGGCTGAAAATTTCCACGGCGGCAAAGACACCCAGCATAAAGGGCAGATCGGGAATACCGTCCAGGAGTCTGGAGCTGCCAAAGGTGAACCGAGGAACCGAAGCAAAGTAGTCCAGGCCCACCGTCCCAAGCCACAGGCCCACAACGGCAGAGGCGAAGGTGTTAAGCTTGTGGTCCTCGTCCAGGAAGACCAGAATGCCAAGACCCAACATACAGACAGCAAACTGCTCGGCAGAGCTGAACTTCAGGGCCAGCTGCATCAGAGGCTGGGTGAGGAGGAACATAATGATGCAGCTTGCAAGGCCGCCCATACCGGAGCTTACCAGGGCCACAGAAAGGGCTTTGCCCGCCTCACCCCGCTGGACCATGGGATAACCATCCAGAACGGTAGCGGCGCTGGAGGGGGTGCCGGGGATCTTAAAGAGGATAGCGGTAATGCTGCCGCCGGTGATGGCGGCGCAGTACACCGCGCTGAGGAAGGCGATGCCTACCACCGGATCCATACCATAAGTAAAGGTAATGCACAGAACAATGGCCATGGTGGCGCTGACGCCGGGCAGGGCGCCGAAGATAACACCCAGGACCACGCCCAAAAGGATCCAGAGGAGGGTAACGGGATGGAAAATGACCGATATTCCAGTAAGTATCAAATCCATAGATTCACGTTCCTTTCCTTGCGGAATACAAAATCCTTTTTATCAGGACCAGAGGTATTCCAGCCACATGCCAAAGTCATAGAGCGGGCCTGCGCCACGGGGCACACTGACTCCCAGACCCCAAACGAATACAGCGTAGATAAAGATTGTCACAACCACCGAAGTAATCACTGTTTTGACAGAAAGCTTGCTTCCCAGGATCATCTGCATCCCGGTGGCAAAAACAATGGTGGAGATGATGAATCCCGCTTCAGAAAGGATCACCCCATAAAAGATAACCCAGGCAAAACTGATTAGAAGCAGCTGGACATTCTTTTCACGGAATCCAAAGATATCCATGCTGAACTTCCGCTCCTCCTTGGGGAGCTTCCGAACAATTCCCACCACTTTGATGGCAAAGATGATAATTGCCAATGCCAAAATTATCATGGGCCAGTACCTTGCCCAGACGTCCCCCTCCCAGATGGTAATCTGGGTGGAGTAGAAAAACATGGCTATAAAAAAGATCAGTAAAAATCCGTTGAATATCAATTCCGCCATAATATGTCCCCCTTCTTCAGCCACCGCCCAGGCGGCTGGAGGAACTCCCCTGGGGCTCCTCCAGGAACCTTGTGGGAAAGCCTATGCCCTCTCAGCTGTCTGGGCGGCCGGTTTCGGTATCGGATACGGGATGATTAGGAATTCAGAGCCACCGCGGTGTCGTAGGTACCCTGCATCACTTCACCCAGCTCCTCGGCGGTCCAAAGGTAATCGTTTGTCATACCATTGAGAGCAATCCACTCCTGCCACTCAGTATTCTCGGTAGCCACCTTGTGAACAGCAGCGGTAAAGGCATCGATGGCCTCTTGAGGAGTGCCAGACATTGCGGTGAACACCCGGTAATAACCCAGGGTGGAGGTGTAGCCCAGTTCGCCGGTGCAGGTGACATCCTCATAGCTGGGGTTGCGCTGATCCGCCATGGAAATGATGGGAATCAGATCCCCGGACTCCACATAGGCGCCGCAGTCGGACCAGGTGTTGATGGTCATGTCCACGTCCCCCGCGATAGCGGAGATGGTATTCTCACTGGAACCAGAGGCGATCCACTTGAACTCAATGCCGGCAGCCTGCTCAAACTCGGAGAGAACAGCACCGGAGATGCCGTTGGGGGTATCCACCGCCACAGTAACCTCGCCGGGATGTTCCTTGGCGTAGGCAATCATCTCTTCGGCGGTCTTGTAGGGGACATTGGGGTTGGCGGAAAGCATGCCTTCCGCCATGACCAGACCGGAAACGGGAACCACGTCGGTCATAAAGTCAAAGGGGCAGGTACCCTGAGCCGCCGCAATAATAGCGGAGGGAGCGGTAAACTGGAAAGCATATCCATCATTGGTGGAGTTGTGGCTCCAGGTAAAGCCGGTGATGCCGCTGGCGCCGGATTTGTTATTCACGGAAATGGCAACCCCCAGCTCCTTCTCCAGGTAAGGGGCAAATTTACGAACCGTTACATCCAGGCCGCCTTCGTCAGCAGGGACCATGATCTCGATGCGGTTTTTGAAGGTCCAGCCAGCCGCTTCACCTTCCCCGCTGGAGCTGCTGTTGCTCTCCCCGGTGGCCTGGGAAGAAGCAGTCTCTCCGCCCCCGCAAGCGCAGACCGAAAGCATCAGGGCCACCGCCATCAGCATTGAAAGAAACTTACAGGTCTTTTTCATTGTTCATACCTCACTCTCTTATATTCCACAGCGGTTCCGCACAGGAGTCCGCCGTCTTCCAACTGATTTTTACAACTCCAGTTCCACCAGGGGCCTGTGCTGCTGGCAGCCGTACAGGTCGGTGTCCAGGAAATCTCCGGAGGGATGGCGCCGCGGATAGGAAAACTTCATGGCGTTGGCCAGGGGGATCAGATAACGCCGCATCTCCTCCTCCGGCAAACCGTACAGCTTTGCCAC
>JAHZBJ010000078.1:0-762 GCA_019423445.1 Oscillospiraceae bacterium | reverse complement strand
CCACATTGCCAAGGCTCAGCGCCGGCGAAGCAGCCGCCTCTTCATACGCCTTTTTATCCGGGAAAATAATGTCCAGGGTGATGACAAAGGGACCCGCATTCTTGGAGCGGACCAATTTGGCTTTTTGGTACAGTTTCATAAAAGGGTCCTCCTTTACAGGTCATAATAGCGGATGCGGCAGGTCTCCAGAGGATCATCCACATCAATGACATGGTTGAGGCAGAAGCTATAGGTAGCGCCGCCGTCCTGAGTTTGAAGGTCGGGAGGCGAGAAGGGGAACGCGGCCTGGCTCTGGGCGCCTTCCCAGTCCTGAATCGGCACATGGAGCATGGTGTGCCAAACGTTGGAGATGATGCCGTCCGCATCCTGCTGGTTCTTGGCCACAACATCCATTACCACACCTACCCACTGGGTATTCGGGTCCTTGGGGTTGCCGTAGACGATGTGGCGCAGCCGGTAATCATCCGGGCTAAGCCCCATGCCGCGCTGTATTTTGGTCTGGGCGTCCTCAACACACTTCTGAAGCCAGGAATCAAACTGTTTGTGAATCAGAGGGTCGCTGACTCCAGCTACGGCCACCCGGCGGTACCCCTCAAAACGCACCCCTTCCAGCTTGATGGTATAAGGAACCTTTTCCAGCTGTGTTCCGGTGATCTTCACCCGCCGGTCGGTCACCTGTTCATATACGGTATTCTCCAGGTTGAGCCGGTGACCGGGTTCCAGAAGGAAGAAGGGATCGGAATTTTCGTAGAGGGTGTGGGT
>JAHZBJ010000077.1:7934-9735 GCA_019423445.1 Oscillospiraceae bacterium | reverse complement strand
TGGCCGCCGGCAACATCATCCTTTTTATCGATGAGATCCACACCATCATGGGCATTGGCGCGGCGGAGGGGGCGGTGGACGCCGCCAATATCCTGAAACCTCAGCTGGCCCGGGGGGAGCTTCAGCTGGTGGGAGCCACCACCATCGGGGAGTTCCGGCGCACCATTGAAAAAGACGGTGCCCTGGAGCGGCGGTTCCAGAGTGTTATGGTGGAGGAACCCACCCCAGAAGACGCGGAAACCATCCTCCGGGGACTCCGGGAGCGGTATGAGCGCCACCACGGCGTCCGCATCACCGATGAGGCCATCCACAGCGCGGTGGTTCTCTCCCGGCGGTATCTCACCGACCGGTTCCTGCCGGACAAAGCCATTGACCTTATCGACGAAGCAGCCTCCCGGCTTCGGCTCCAGATGCTGGAGGACCCTGGAAAAACAGCTCCCCAGGTGGACCGCCGGGCGGTGGCTTCGGTGATTGCCCAGGCCACCGGCATCCGGGTGGAGCAGCTGGACCGGGAGGAGGCGGAACAGTGCCTGGACCTGGAGCAGCAGCTTCACCGCACCATGGTAGGACAGGATGAAGCGGTGCGGCTGGTAGCCCGGGCCATCCAACGGAGCCGGGTGGGACTGGGAGACCCTAAGCGCCCGGTGGGCTCCTTCCTGTTCCTGGGACCCACCGGAGTGGGGAAGACCCATCTTTGCCGGGCCCTGGGCCGGAGCCTTTTTGGGGACGCCGACGGGGTCATCAAGCTGGACATGTCCGAATATATGGAAAAGCACAGCGTCAGCAAGCTCATCGGGGCCCCTCCGGGATATATGGGATATGAGGAAGGGGGGCAGCTCACCGGAAGGATCCGGAAGAAGCCCAACTCGGTGGTGCTGTTTGACGAGATTGAGAAGGCCCATCCCGATGTCTTTAACCTGCTCCTTCAGGTGCTGGAGGACGGAGAACTTACCGATTCCCAGGGCCGGAAGGCCAATTTCCGCAACGCTGTTGTCATTATCACCTCCAATGTGGGAGCCCAGTTCATCACAGATTCCCGGAGTCTGGGCTTTGTCCCGGCGGCCCGGGGGGAGGAGGGGGAACGTCCTGTCTGGTACGGGGACGTTATGGCTCAGGTGCGACGGACCTTTTCCCCGGAGTTCCTGAACCGCATCGACGAGACGGTGATCTTCCGGCGCCTTTCCGACAGCCAGCTCCAGGAGATCGCCTGCCTCCTGCTGGATCAGGTGGCGGAGCGTCTGGCGGGAATGGAGATGGAGATGGAGTATACCCCTGCACTGGCGGCGGAGATTGCACGGCGGGCCAGCGGGAGCCCCTACGGTGCGCGTCCCATGCGCCGGGCACTTCGGGAGTTGGTGGAGGACCCCTTGGCGGAGCGGTTGCTGCGCAGGAGTATCGCCCCTGGCCATGCCATATGCTGCGACTTCCGGGACGGCGCTCTGGTGCTTCGGGAGGCTGCCGCCCTTCCCTCTCTGCCTTAAGGAGGGGGGATTTTCCGGCGCTGAAACCGGTTCTTACCGTAGCGTGATACCGCGAAAAATGGTATAATGGCTTTAAAACAGCCATTATACCATTTTCTTTTGCCCGGAATCGGAGATTGCGGCGAGATTTGTCCTTCGGGAGAGGCCGGGGTGTTTTCCGCCAGGGACCGGCGTGGAAAATGGTTTTGCAGCAAAGAAAGGGAGCGGATGGGATGACAGTGGTGAATCTGGAGACGGGGATGCCTACAGTGGAGGTGGCCAGGGCGCGGCTTAGCCAGTCCCTGCGCACTGCAAAAGCCTGTGGTACCAAGGTGGTGAAG
>JAHZBJ010000077.1:7539-7924 GCA_019423445.1 Oscillospiraceae bacterium | reverse complement strand
CACGGCTATGGCTCCACCGGCAAAGGCGGGGCCATCCGTACCGCTGTCCGCCGGGATCTGGAGGAGCGCCGCCGTCAGGGGCAGATCCGTCTTTTCGTCCCGGGGGACGAGTTTTCTCCCTTCTATGAGGATGCCCGTCAGGCGGTGTATCTTTTTCCCGAGCTGGCAAAGGACCGGGATTACGCCCGGACCAACCAGGGAATCACCATCGTGGTGCTGTGACAGTGGCGGAGGCGGAAAGGGGGAGCGCTGTGAAGAAAAAATGGAAATGGATCTGCGGTGTGTTGTGTGCGCTTCTTCCGGTGTGGGGAGTGGTGGTCCTGCTGGCAAAGAGCAGGCCGGATCTGGTGGAGGCCTGGTATAGCCGGGGGTTTTATCCCGTCTG
>JAHZBJ010000077.1:5273-7529 GCA_019423445.1 Oscillospiraceae bacterium | reverse complement strand
GGTAAATCTGGGATTTGCTGAAAATTTTGAAAAGGATTCCTTATCTCCCTCACCTCGCCGCTGCCGTTTTCCTTGGCGGAGATCCTGGTGATTTTGGCGGGATTGTTGGCGCTGGTGTGGCTGGCTTCTTTGATCCGCTCGGTGATCCGGGAAAAGGGGAAGCGCCTGGCTTCCGCAGGGCGGCACCTGCTTTTGGGGGGAGGAGTCTGTTCCCTGGTGGCGATGCTGTTCCTTATGGGCGGGGGGCTCAACTACTACCGGTACACCTTTACCCAGTACAGCGGCCTCCAGCCGGCTCCTGCCTCGGTGGAGATGCTGGCAGACCTCTGCCGGGAGCTGGTGGCGGAGTCCAACGCCCTGAGGGAGGAGGTCCCTGAGGACGAGAATGGGGTTAGCCTGCTGACCCAGTCCAGCCGGGAGCTGGCCCGGACCGCCAGAGAGAATTACCGCCTGCTGATGGAGGAGAAGCCGGAGCTGGCAGGGCTGTTTGACCTGAGTGCCCGGTGCATGGCGAAACCGGTGTTCTTCTCCGAAGCCATGTCCTATATGCAGATCGTTGGGGTGTTTTTCCCCTTTACCCTGGAGGCCAATGTGAATTTTCATACCACAGATTTTGATATTCCTGCCGCCGCCAGCCATGAGCTGGCCCACATCAGCGGCTTTATGCGGGAGGACGAGGCAAACTTCATTGCCTATGCCGCCTGCCGGGTTTCAGAGGACGATTTTTTCCGGTACAGCGGCACCGCCACCGCCATGATCCGTGCCACAAATGCTCTGTACGGCCAGAATTACGACCTTTACCAGGAGGTAATGTCGGGTCTCAGTGATGGAGTGCGCCGGGATCTGGCAGCCAGCTCCGCCTATTACAACGCCCACGACACCTCCTTTGGGGACTTTTCCACCCGGGTCAACGATGTCTATTTGAAGGTAAACAGTCAGGAAGACGGGGTGAACAGTTACGGCCGGATGGTGGACCTGCTATTGGCGGATTACCGTCAACGACACGGCCTGGAATGACCGGGGAAGAGTGCGGGCACCTTCAAAAATAGGGGCGGGACAGTCCATTGCGGACTGCCCCGCCCCTTTCTGATGGGAGAAATGCGCCTGTTTTTCTGACATTTCTTGACAGCTGCGGGCTGAAAGAATATAATAAGTATTGTTACAATAAGAATGCTTACTTTGGAGGGAGCCATGGAATCGCTGCACTATTTGGTGATGAAAACCCATGCGCATCTGTACCGCAAGATTCTGGGCCAGGCGGCAGAGCTGGGATTCTCTCCCGGTCAGCCCAAGATTCTGGAATTCCTGCAAAAATACGGCCGGAACAACCAGAAGGCCATTGCGGACTACTGCGAAATTGAACCGGCCACGGTGGGAAGCATCCTGACCCGGATGGAGAAGTCAGGGTTGATCCTCCGGGAACAGCTGGATGGCAACCGGCGTTCCCTCTATGTTTCCCTGACCCAGGAGGGAAGGGAAGCGGCGGAAAAGGTGGAAGGGATATTCCGGGAAGCAGACGCTCAAGCGGTCAGCCTTCTCACCCAGGAAGAGCAGGAGTGCCTTCAGACCCTGCTGAAAAAAGTCTGCTCCGCTATGGAGCAGGAAGAAAAGGAGACAACCCATGACTAAGCAACGGCTTTCTTTGGTAAAGCGCTGTGGATTCCTCTTTCTTGGAATGAGCATCATCGCCTTCGGTATCGCCTTCTCCATCAAAGCAGGTTTGGGAACCTCCCCTGTTTCCAGCCTGCCCTATGTTCTAAGTCTGTTTACCCCTCTCACTGTTGGGACGGGGACCATCCTCCTTCACAGCTTTTTTATCCTGCTGCAAATTCTGATCCTTCGGAAGGAGTATAATCCTGCCCAGCTTCTGCAGCTGCCGGTGGCCATGGCATTTGGGTATCTCACCGATCTGGCTGTCTGGCTCACCGGGGATCTTTCCGCGTCCACCTATGCCGGACAGTGGTTCCTCTGCATTGTGGGGATCATTCTGGTGGGAGTGGGGGTCAGCTTTGAGGTGACCGCCTCGGTGATCACCCTGGCGGCGGAAGGCTTTGCTCTGGCCGTCTGCAAAAAGCTCCCCATCAAATTCGGAGATATGAAAGTGGTGGTGGACGTTTCTCTGGTGCTTACTGCCTGCATCCTCTCCTTTATTTTCCTGGGTCAGCTGGCCGGGGTGAGGGAAGGTACGGTGGCGGCGGCGATTTTCGTGGGAATCATTGCAAAGCAGGTGAACAAGCGCATAAAAGGTTTTGCCGA
>JAHZBJ010000077.1:1402-5263 GCA_019423445.1 Oscillospiraceae bacterium | reverse complement strand
TGAGATTACCATTGCCGCAGCTGGAAGGCGGCCCTTATTCTATGGAGACGGGCCCAGAAAAGGCGGCGCCGGTTTGAAATCAGGGACGCCGCTGGTGAGTCTCCTGGCGATCCTGGGGAAAACCACAAAATACAAAGCGCAGAAACCCGAGAAAGGTTTCTGCGCTTGTTGTTTTTATAGGGGATGGATCGATCACCACTGGGATCCCGCCGGTGGCCAGCGCTGCTCCTTTTCCTGAACACCGGGCCAGTAGGTGACGTTGTCAAAGGAGGTGTTCCGGCGCTGCTGAGCAGCCTTCCGAAGGGCAGCCTGACGGCGGCGGCGTTCCTCTGCCAGCTGTTTGCGGCGTTCCTCCCGGACCCGCTGATAATGGCGCTGGATAAAGACCCGGGCAATGAGGAGACCCGCTCCGGCGATGCCGAGGACGATAGCAGTCCACTTTAACACCGACAGAAAAGTCTCCTTAATGGGATAGACCAAAGTTTGGCCCTTCCAGATATCTTTCTGGACGCCTCCCGCGGCCTGTCCCACAGTGTAAGCCATGGGCCCCTGGTAAACCTCCTGGCCGCTTTTGTCGTAGATCGTGAGGACTGGGGCGATTTCTTCCCCGTTTTCGTAATGGTCGGGAATGTTGTAGGAGAAGGTAAGATCATTGATCTCGGTGCCCTTGGACACAACCAGGTTGATGTCCTGGTCTGCCTGGATGTTGGCCATGCCGATCTGCTCCCCGCCGCTGAGAATAGGCACGTCAAAATCCTGGATATTCTTAGCCCGGAGGGAAAGAGTGGAGAAATTGTCAAAGCAGTAGTCCAGAAGGGTGGCGGTATCGGTGTATTTGTTGTTGGAGGAAGGGGAATCCATCACCACGCAGATAAAAGTCATGCCATCCCGGGTGGCGGTGGTGACCAAAGTGTGTCTGGCGTTATAGGTATATCCGGTTTTGCTTCCCACCACGCCGTCGTAATGATATTTGGAGTTGGGCTGAAGGATATAGTTGGAGGTGCTGAAGGGACGGGACTGGGTCTGTATGTTGGTGGGGGCCATGGTGTAGCTCAGGGCGCCATAGTAATCGGTGAATCCTTCCACCCCCAGAGCCCACCGGGTGATGAGACACATGTCGTAGGCGGTGGTGTAGTGGCCGTCCTGGTCCAGGCCGTTGGGGTTCTTGAACTGGGTGTTCACCGCTCCAAGCTCCGCCAGCTTTTCGTTCATCAGAGGGACGAAGTCGTCCATATCCCCGGCGCTGTACTGGGCCACGGCGTTGGCGGCGTCGTTGGCGGACATGATCATAGTGGCCATCAGAGCGTCCAGAAAGCTGATCTCCTCTCCCTCGGTGAGGGCGATGTGGGTGGAACCAGCCTCGATGGAGTGGCAGGTCTTATAGTCCAGGACAAAGCGGTCGTCTGGATTCCCGCCCCGTTCCAGAGCCAGCCCCACGGTCAGGATCTTGGTGATGCTGGCAGGGGCTTTCTGCTTGTTCATGTTCTTTTCAATCAGAACCTGACCGCTGGCGACATCCATGACACAATAGGTATCCGAGATGATATCCAGGTTTGGGGTCAGGGCATAAGCGGTGGGGACAGAGGAACAGAAGGCGATGATCCCCGCCGCAAAAAGGCAAAGAAATTTCTTTTTCATTGGCAACACTCCAAAAAACTCCAAAAAGGAATCGACCGGGCTTTTCATTTAGGATGCTCAGTCTTTTAAAACCCTTTCCTGAGAAAATCAGGATAGGCCAAGATATACTATCAGTATACCTTTTTTCGCGGCAAATGTAAACGGGAATTCGACAGATTGCATGAGAAAATGATGGAATTTTCTGGAAAAGTGCCAAAAAAGGGGCTTTTGCTTCCTGGCAGAAAGAAGGAAGCAGAAGCCCTGGAAAAACAGCTTTGGCGCTGCCCCAAACAGAGCCCAGAGCCACGGTTCAATCCACGCCCCGAAGGGCGGCTGGGGGGTTCCGATTTGACCCGCGTGCAAAAACCCAGACCGTAATTTCAATCCACGCCCTGTGTCAGGGCGGCTGCTCCTCAACGGGAGGAGGCGTTTCAGAATTTCTATCCCTCCAAGGCGCTTTTCCCCTTCTGAGAGGGGGTGGGAAGGACAAAGCGAACGGCTCCGGGAAGAATTCTGGCGGTCATTTTTTCCCCCTGGAAGGTTTCACCGTCCAGGCACATGGTCACCGGCTGGCGGAAAGCCACCTCCACCTGCCGGACCTGGTGGTAGCTGACCCAGGGAGCTAGGGCGGGGTCCTCCAGGTGCAGCCCTTTCTGGTACCGCTGGATAAATGCCAGGATCTTTCCACGGCTCATCCGGGATACCATGCAGACGTCCAGCAGGCCGTCGTCAGGGCGGGCCAGGGGAGCGCCTCGGTAGCCGCCGCCGTAATACTGGCCGTTAGCAGCCACCAGCAGGAGAAGATCCGCTTCCAGGGGCGGGCCGTTGTCCAGCCGGACTGTGGCCTTTTTCCCCAGATGATGGAAGAAGGTGTAAACGATGGAAAGCTGATAGGCCATGCTCCCGGAGACCCCCGGCAGCCGTTTAAAACGGGGCATGTTGTGGGCCACGTCGGCGTCCAGCCCGCAGTTGCAAAGGTTTACCGCCACCTGTCCGCAGAATTCCACCAAATCCAGGGGGACAGTTGTTCCCGCTGCCTGGGCTTCCAGATCCAGGAAATCCCGCCCCGGGAAATTCCGGACCAGGTCGTTGCCGGAGCCGCAGGGGATCATTCCCAAAGCGGCGTTTTTGGCTCCGAGGAGGCCTCTGGCCACCTCGCTGGCGGTGCCGTCCCCGCCGCAGGCATAAAACCGAAGTTCCTCCTCCGGTTCCCGGCGGCAGCATTCCCGGACAAATTCCTCTGCGTCCAAAGGAGCGGTGGTGGTGTGGATCAGGTACTCCTCCCCCCGGCGGGACATTACCTCCCGGATTCGGGGCGCCAGGCGGGGAGCCGCCCCCCGCCCTGCCGATGGGTTGACAATAAAGAAGTGCTTCATTTCTCCGCCCCCTCTGTTTCACCCTTTCCCCAGGACCAAGAGGATTCCTCCCGCACCAGAGAATAAATGCATGTGTCCAGGATTTCGCCGCTTTTTACCGCATTTTTTCGAAGAACCCCTTCCAGGGTGAACTCCGCCTTTTCCAGGACCCGGCGGGAGGCGGCATTTCCGGCGAAGGGCTCCGCCCAGATCCGCAGGATATCGCTGCTTTTAAAAACAAACTCGCAGATCTGCTGGACGGCGCTGGTAGCGATTCCTCTGCCCTGCCAGGCTTCCCCCACATAGTAGCCCAGCTGAGCGGTGCGAAAGTGGATATTCTCCTGCCGGAATACCCCGATGCTTCCCGCCACCCTGCCTTCCGTCACAATGGCGAAGGAAAATGTGGAACGGGGATCCGCCGCCAGCATGGAGGAGATGAAATCCCGTCCGTCCTGGACGGTGTATGGAAAAGGAATGCCGTCCCGAAGGTTTTTCAGAACCGCCGGCGTTATGATTCCTGCCAGCTCCGGGGCGTCCTCTTCCCGCCATCTTCGCAGGATGCATTTTTCCATAGGGTCCCTCCTTTCCAAAGGCTGCGACATCAGGGCCCCGTCCCCGGCCGGGAAAGTACTGGGACCGCTTTGAAGTCATTATACCATGAGGACTCCCCGGCTTCAATGAAAGCGAGGAGGAAAGGGCGTTCCTTTTCCAGGGGGATATGGGAAATGTGAAAAAACAGAATTTTATGTTTCGGTGTGTTGTACGCCGGGCCGGATTGGTGTATGATAGAACTGTAACCTGGGGAAGTGTTGAAAAGGCGATTTCATCTTCCCCAACAGCGTTTCAAATCCACCAAAAGGAGAAACTGCATCATGGAAACTTATGACAT
>JAHZBJ010000077.1:246-1392 GCA_019423445.1 Oscillospiraceae bacterium | reverse complement strand
GCATTAAGCGGAGCCTGCCGGTAGTCCCCATCAGCGATACTGTGTCCATCGCCTCCTTCGTCATCTTTGGCGATACCGAGATCGTGGAACCCTGCGCCCGGGAGCTGGCAAAGCGCCTCCCCCCGGTGGATTACCTGATCACCGCCGAGGCCAAGAGTATTCCCCTGATCTACGAGATGGCCAAGGTGATGAAGATGCCCAAATACCTCATTGCCCGGAAGTCGGTGAAGGGGTATATGAAGAACCCCATCGTCACCGAGGTCCATTCTATCACCACCCAGAAGAAACAGATTCTCTGCCTGGATGAGGATGACATCAAGCTGATCAAGGGCTCCCGGATGGCCATTGTGGACGACGTGATCTCCACCGGCAGCTCCCTTGCCGCTGTGGAGCATCTGGTGGAGCTGGCGGGGGGCACTACTGTGGCCCGGGCTGCCATTCTGGCCGAGGGCGATGCCGCCAAGCGGGATGATATTGTATACCTGGGAACCATCCCCCTCTTTGTAAAGGAGAAGTAATCTTTTAAACTGAAAAAGAGAAGCCCCCCGGGAGGCAGCTGCCTCCCGGGGGGGCTTTCTGTTTTAACAGTGTTTTTAGAGAGCTTTCAATTCATCCAGAAGCTTTTGGGTTTGCTCTCTGGGGATGCGCCCACCCAACAGGAAGAGGGCGCGGTTCAGGGTCAGCCCCAGGAAGTTCCCCGCCAGGGGATGCCGGAGCAGTCCGGGGAACTCCCGTTCCACCAGAGCTCGGGCCTTTGGATGCGCCAGGATTTCTTTCAGTGTGATGGTGCCGCCTCGCAGATCCACTGGGATCACCTCCGGGTCAGTTTATGTACCGGAAGAATCTTTGGTTCCCCTCAGACCTGCAGGGCACACCCGCATACAGACGCCGCAGACAGCCCCCCGGCCGATGCGCTGGAAATGCTCCTTCATATAGCGGCTGCATTTTTCGGGGTCCACCAGGAGAAATTCACCCATCCCGGGACGCCATACCTTTCCGGAGAGAGCCCCGGCGGGACAGGCCCGGACGCAGGCGCCGCAGTTTTGGCAGCGGTCCGGAAGAAGAATGGGGGAGGGGAAATTTTCCAGAGGGCAGTCGGTAAAGACGGTGCCCAGCGGTACCCGGGGACCCCATTGACGGTGGAGA
>JAHZBJ010000077.1:0-236 GCA_019423445.1 Oscillospiraceae bacterium | reverse complement strand
AGACCGTTGGTGCCCACGGTGCCCAGCCCGGCCAGGACGGCGGCCTTTTTGTGGGACCAACGCCCATGGTAGCCGTTGGGATCCTCCGGGGTGGGGACGCTTTGGGATGCAGGGATGGGAAGGTAACGCCAGCCTTCCCTTTGCAGCAGGAGGCCGGTGCGGAGCATGGCATGGTCCAGAAGGAAGTTCACAGTGCGGTAGTGGTGAAAGTAGCTGTGGGTGGGGGCGTTTTGAAT
>JAHZBJ010000076.1:696-9770 GCA_019423445.1 Oscillospiraceae bacterium | reverse complement strand
AAGGCGGTTTGGTGGGCAGGACAATTTGCGGAGGGCAAAGCCTGAAGCAAATTGCCAGGAACCGGGCCCCTGCCCGGCCGCTCTCTGAGCAAATCACTTAAGATTCCCAGGACGCTTTTGCGGGTGCATCCTGCGCCCTTCTCAGCCCAGGTTGTTTGTTCAGGGAGCGAGGTACAGACTGGCGCTTTGCATAACGTCTCTCACGGACCCGAAAAGAGCCAGGCAGAAACCAGCGCCTCTGCGTCCCTTTTCTCACGGACCTGAAAGCAGGCTCCAGCCCGCCGGGCCGTCTGCTCACCGACGGGACAAAGCCGCCAGGAGGGCGGCGCAGGCGTCGGAGCCATC
This sequence comes from Oscillospiraceae bacterium, assembly GCA_019423445.1. Lineage (GTDB taxonomy): Bacteria > Bacillota > Clostridia > Oscillospirales > Ruminococcaceae > Angelakisella. Next base: position 9,425 of record JAHZBJ010000076.1, on the reverse strand, counting down.
GCCTCCGGACCAGGAGGGGGGCTCCCCGGGGTCCTTGAGGTCCCCCAGGCGGTGGGCGTCGGAGTTGGTGATCACCGGGTACCGCTCCAGGAGGTCCCGGTGGGCGCCTCCTGCGAAGAACACCTCCGGCCGGCGGACCTCCACCACCTGGAACCCGGCGTCGTGGGGGAAGAACCCCAGGTTGGCAAGAACGCTTTCCGAGGGGCGGTCAATGTGGGCGGGGAAGGCCACCCCGCCGTACTTGGCGGCAAAGGCGGGCATCTGGTCCACCGAAAGGCCGGTGGCGCTGATGAGGAGCTTCTCCACCTGGCCTAAGGGCTCCTCTCTGGGGCCCATAATCAGCTGGTTGCCGAAGATGGCAGGGTCGTTTTTCACCGGCAGCAGGGAGGCGTATATCTCCTCTCCGGCGGCAAGGCCCGCCTCCAGAGTGGGGAAGAGGCAGACCACATGGACCTCCTCCGAGGTGGTGACCTCCATCCCGGGGATCACTGTCAGAGGAAGCCGGAACTGCTTTACCGCCTCCATCACCGCCCCTGCGTTGCGGCAGGAGTTGTGATCGGTGACGGCGATAACCTGCAGCCCCATCAGGGCCGCCATGTTGGCTACATTGGGCGGGGTCATATCGTCATCCCCGCAGGGGGAAAGGCAGGTATGGATATGCAGGTCATACCTTAAGCTTTCCATGGACCTTTCCTCCTTTCCCCGGATTTGACTCACCGGCCGGTCCCCGGCGCCTACCCCTTGATCTGGTACCGGGGCCCCACCTTTTGAATAAGGAACTGACGGGCCTGCCAGGGGCTGCCCAGGGTAAATCCGTCCTTCCGGATCACCAGGGCCTGATTTTTTGCCACATACAAAAAGAAGTAGTCCCTGTTTTCCACCACCCGGATGAACTGATCATAAAAATAGAACCCCTGGTTCTGGCGGCCGGCATACTCCACCCGGTCCCAATGGAAGCGGTAGCGGTATGCCACCCGGTTTTCAAGGCCTGCCGCCCTGGCCGGGACCCTTCCGGTAAAGAGCATGGCGTCGATCCACAGGAAGGCCGCCCCCATCCCCAGGCCCCAGGCAAAAAGGCTTCCATTCCCCACCACCAGCGACCCCAGGGCGGAGAGGACCAGAACCACTCCCACCACCAACAAAAGGACCAGGGCCACCGGATGCTGGCCCCGGTAGTGGGCCCTTGCAAAGGCCCGGAGGGTCTCCTGGTCGTAGAGGGTTACCGCTTCAAAATGGTACCCAGTGGGTTCCACAGCCCCGCCTCCAAATACTCAAAGTATAATTATATAAATATTATACAATTTTTAAGGCTTCTTCAATGGCCCGTGCAGCCTGGTACACCGGCTGGGAGGTGGCCAGGACAGCCACATCCTCCCGGTCCCCCCGGTCTTTTGCCTCGGGGTCCAGAGGCATCCCCTCTGCCAGAACAATACAGGCGCAGTCGGCCATCACCGCAACCGCGATGGAATTGAGGTTCCCCATTACCGTCACCCAGGCGCAGTCCGCCGGGGCCCGCCCCATGACAATGGAAAGAAGGTCGCAGCAATAAATGCCCCCGGAGACCTCCCGGTCCCCGGAGCCGCAGAGGATGGAAAAGCCGCAGCGTTCCGCCAGCTCCCTGACTGTCACGGCTCCTCACCTTCCTTTCCCCTTCCGCCTTTGTTCCCGGAGGGGTCCCCCAGGCTTTCGGCCATCATGGTTTCCATCACTGCCTCCAGCTTATCCCGGAGGACATAGATGCAGCTGTCCTCGGTGGCGTAGCCCCGGACGATATCCTCCGCCAGGGCATGGCAGGAGGGAGCGCCGCAGGAACCGCAGTCCAGCCCCGCAAGGCGTTCCTCGATACTGGACATCTGGGACAGCATCTCCATGGCCCGAAGGGGACTGGGGTCCAGCTGCATCACCGGGGCGAACAGCACTTCCCGGTCCCACTTGGCTTCGGGGGGGATGGCGTCCTCCAGGTGATTGCAGGACACAGGGCGGTAACGGCCCAGACGTTTGAGACGGGCCGCCGCTACATAGGGATTCTCAATGGTAAGGACCCCGCCCACGCAGCCGGAGGCGCAGGCGTTAAGCTCCACAAAATCCAGCCCCCGGAGCTTTTCGTCCTCCATGTCCTCCAGCACCCGGATGACGTTTTCGATGCCATCCGCGGCCAGATACCGTTCATGAAGGGTGGCGGCAGCCTCGCCGCCGCTGCGCCCCCAGCCGATACCGGTTTTTCCGGCCTTGGCCAGCTCCTGGAGAGTGGAGGGGAGCTGTTTCATGGCCCCCAGCAGCCGGGGGTAGATCTCGCTGATGCTCACCACCATGTCGATGTCGCTTCTGGCGCTGCCCAGAGGGTTTTTGGCCGCCGTCACCTTGGCGGGGCAGGGGGAAATAAAGATACAGCCGATCTCCGAGGGGGAAAGACCGGTATACCGGGCGGCCTGACGTTTGGCGATCCGGGCAGCCAGCTCCACCGGGGCCTGAAGGGGCAGCACGTTCCCCAGCAGCTGGGGAAACCGCACCCGGATCAGCCGCAGCACCGCCGGGCAGGCGGAAGAGATCACCGGACGCTCCAAAAGGCCCTGGCTCAGCATCAGCCGGGTGGCGTCGCTGACCAGCTCGGCGGCCGCCGCCACCTCAAAGACCTGGTCGAAGCCCATGGACACCAGCCCTCCCAGGACGATATCCACGTCGTCCAGGTTGTTGAACTGGCCGTAGAGGGCAGGGGCCGGCAGGGCGATTTTCCAGCGGAACCTGTCCCAGCCGGAAAGGGGGTCGGTGACAGCCCGTTTGGCGTGGTGGGGGCAGACCCGGATGCACTCCCCGCAGTCGATGCACCGGTCCCGGAGGATGTGGGCCTTGCCGTTCCGGACCCGGATGGCCTCGGTGGGGCACCGCTTGACGCAGGTGATGCAGCCCCGGCAGGCGTCGGTGTTCAGCTTTACCGAATGGAAATATTCTGCCATAGCGATCCTTCCCCCAGGCGGACGCCCCGTCCCTTCCCGGGGGAGGGGGGAGCCCTAGTTTTTCAGATAGACGGTCATGGTGACGGTGGTGCCCACCCCAACGGTGCTCTCCACCTTCATCTCGTCGGAATACTTCTTCATGTTGGGCAGGCCCATCCCGGCGCCGAAACCCAGGCTCCGGACGTTGTCCGGGGCGGTGCTCCAGCCCTCCTCCATGGCCTTCTGGATGTCGGGAATACCGGGGCCGTGGTCGGTGAGGACCATGTGCACCTTTTCCCCGTCGATGTCCACGTCGATGTCGCCGCCGCCGCCGTGGATCACCAGGTTGATCTCCCCTTCATACATGGCGATGGAAACCTTCCGCACCACCTCCGGGGAAAGCCCCAGCTTCTTCAGGGTGCTTTTCACCGCGCCAGAGGCCTCTCCCGCCCTGGTGAAGTCGTCCCCTGGGACGTGATAGTTAAAATGCAGCCCGCTCATCGGATGGCCAGCCCCCCGTTCAGGCCCGCCTGGTACAGCAGGCCGCAGGATGTGAACATCCGGTGGGGGGAGGACATGACGGCGATGCCCTTCTCCCGGGCCAGGTCCAGGATCTCCTGGCCCGGCTCCTTGTCCCGGACAAAGATGACGCAGACCATGTCCATCATCTCGGCGGTGCGGATCACCTGCTGGTTTACCAGCCCTGTCAGCAGCAGGGCCTGGTCCTTGACATAGGCCAGCACGTCGCTCATCAGGTCGCTGCCGCAGGCGGTGTTCACCGTCCTGTCCAGGAGATCCTCCCCCGTCAGCAGTTGGGCGTCCAGAATGGTTTGTACTTCCCGAAGGGTCATTGCGATCCTCTCCTCCCACAATCGGCGGGCATTCCAGGGCGGGATCCCTGCCGCCCCGGCGCTTTTTTATACAAGATACATTATACCATCGCCAAAACCGAAAAACAATTGCAAGAAATGTAGAAATCGACGAAAATTTATCAATCTCTCCCGGAATCCTTATGGTAAAGAAAACCAGGCTATGGTATAATATTTTTGAACATGCCGCAGCGCCGGAAGCCCCCTCCGGAACCAGTCCCAGAGGGCTCCGGCCGCCGTTCATGCAAGGAGGTATTGAAGAAACGATGTCCAACAGAATCTGCAAGATTCCCTTTTCCGGCACCGAGAGCCAGGAGCGTGAGCTCCGGGAACTCATTGAAAGGCTCCGGGACCAGGAGGGGGCGCTGATGCCCATTCTCCAGGGCGCCCAGGGGATCTACGGTTACCTGCCCATTGAAGTGATGAAGATCATCGCCACCGAGATGCACACCTCCCTGGAAAACGTCTATGGAGTGGCCACCTTCTACTCCCAGTTCACCCTCAACCCCAAGGGACAGTACAAGATTTCCGTCTGTCTGGGTACCGCCTGCTACGTCAAGGGCTCCGGGGACGTCTACAACCGTCTCCAGGAACGGCTGGGTATCGGCAACGGGGAATGCACCCCCGACGGGAAGTTCTCCCTGGAAGCCTGCCGGTGCATCGGCGCCTGCGGCCTTGCCCCGGTACTGACCATCAACGACGAGGTCTACGGGCGGCTGGTGGCCGACGACGTGGACGAGATTCTGGCCAAATATAAGGACTGACGAAACGATATGATGCAGGAGCTTTCCCTCAACGTCCTGGATGTGGCGGAGAATTCCGTCCGGGCCGGCGCCTCCCTGGTGGAGATCACCGTGGAGGAGGACACGGCGGCGGACCGCCTCACCATCACCATCGCCGACGACGGCAAGGGGATGACCCCGGAACAGGTTCAGCAGGTGTCGGACCCCTTCTTCACCACCAGAACCACCCGGCGGGTTGGGCTGGGGATCCCCTTTTTCCGGATGGCGGCGGAGCTCTCCGGGGGAGGGCTGGAAATCCAAAGCACCCCCGGGAAGGGCACCGTGGTCACCGCCCGGTTCGGTCTTTCCAGCATCGACCGGATGCCCCTGGGAGACATGGCCGGCACCATCCGGACCCTGGTCCAGTGCAACCCCGCCATGGACTTCCGGTATGTGCGGGTCCTGGACGGCCGCCGGATGGAGATGGACACCCGGGAATTCCGCCAGGTGCTGGGGGACGTACCCCTGGACGATCCCCAGGTCCTGGGCTTCCTGGGGGAATACCTCACCGAGAACACCAGGGAACTTCTGCACCCCGAAACCGAGAATACAGAGGAGGAACAGGCGTAATATGAAAAGTCTTGCGGAGCTTCAGGCCCTTCGAGAGGAAATGAAGAACAAAATCGGCATCCGCCACGACAGCGACACCAATATCCGGGTCGTGGTGGGGATGGCCACCTGCGGCATCGCCGCCGGGGCCCGGCCTGTGCTGGCGGCCTTCACCGACGAGGTGGCCAAGCGGGGCCTCACCCACGTCTCGGTGGGGCAGACCGGCTGCATCGGCATCTGCCAGTACGAGCCGGTGGTGGAAGTCTACGAGCCTGGCAAGGAGAAGGTGACCTACGTCAAGGTCACCCCGGAGATGGTGCCCACCATCGTCAGCCAGCACATCGTCAACGGCAACCCCGTAACCGAGTACACCATCGGCGCCAGCGGCGCCAAGGCGTAAGGGAAGGGAGGAAACGCGGATGTATCGTTCCCATGTACTGGTGTGCGGCGGCACCGGCTGCACCTCCTCCGGCAGCGGCCGGATTGTCACCGCCTTCGAAAAGGAACTGGCGGCCACCGGCCTGGATAAGGAGATCAAGGTCATCAAAACCGGCTGCTGCGGCCTCTGCGCCCTGGGCCCCATTGTGGTGGTCTACCCCGAAGGCGCCTTCTACTCCCAGGTAAAGCCTGAGGACGTCCCCGAGATCGTGGAGGAGCACCTGCTGAAAGGGCGCATCGTAAAGCGCCTCCTCTACTCCGAGACGGTGGCCGAGGACACGGTGAAGAGCCTCAACGAAACCGCTTTCTATAAGAAGCAGAAGCGGGTGGCCCTGCGGAACTGCGGCGTCATCAACCCCGAGGATATCAACGAATACATCGCCTACGACGGCTACATGGCCCTGGGGAAGGTCCTCACCGAGATGACCCCCGAAGAGGTCATCCAGTGCGTCCTGGATTCCGGACTCCGGGGCCGGGGCGGCGGCGGCTTCCCCACCGGCCGGAAATGGTCCTTTGCGGCGGCCCAGCCCAAGGGCATCAAGTACGTCTGCTGCAACGCCGATGAGGGGGACCCCGGCGCCTTTATGGACCGCTCCATCCTGGAGGGTGACCCCCACGTGGTGCTGGAAGCCATGACCATCGCCGGCTACGCCATCGGAGCCCAGCAGGGCTTCATCTATGTCCGTGCCGAATACCCCATCGCCGTCAAACGGCTCCAGGTGGCCATCGGCCAGGCCCGGGAGATGGGCCTGCTGGGCAAGAACATCCTGGGCACCGGCTTTGACTTTGACATCGACATCCGTCTGGGCGCCGGCGCCTTCGTCTGCGGCGAGGAAACCGCCCTGATGACCTCCATCGAGGGCCGCCGGGGCGAGCCCCGTCCCCGTCCTCCTTTCCCGGCGGTGAAGGGCCTCTTCGGCAAGCCCACCATCCTCAACAACGTGGAAACCTACGCCAACATCCCCCAGATCATCCTCAACGGGCCGGAGTGGTTCGCCTCCATGGGCACCGAGAAATCCAAGGGCACCAAGGTTTTCGCCCTGGGGGGCAAGATCCACAACACCGGCCTGGTGGAGGTCCCCATGGGCACCACCCTCCGGGAGATCGTGGAGGAGATCGGCGGCGGCATCCCCAATGGCAAGAAGTTCAAGGCCGCCCAGACCGGCGGCCCCTCCGGCGGCTGCATCCCGGCGGAGCACCTGGATGTGCCGGTGGACTACGACAACCTCATCGCCATCGGCTCCATGATGGGTTCCGGCGGCCTCATCGTTATGGATGAGGACACCTGCATGGTGGATATCGCCAAGTTCTTCCTGGAGTTCACCGTGGACGAGAGCTGCGGCAAGTGCACCCCCTGCCGCATCGGCACCAAGCGCCTCTACGAGCTGCTGGACAAGATCACCAAGGGCAAGGCCACCATGGAGGACCTGGACAAGCTGGAGGCCCTCTGCTACCACATCAAGGAGAACGCCCTCTGCGGCCTGGGGCAGACCGCCCCCAACCCGGTGCTTTCCACCCTCCGGTATTTCCGGGACGAATACATCGCCCACATCGTGGACAAACGCTGCCCCGCCGGGGTCTGCAAGGACCTCCTCACCATCCAAATCCTCCCCGACAAGTGCAAGGGATGCACCCTCTGCGCCAAGAACTGCCCCACCGGCGCCATCACCGGCAAGGTGAAGGAGCCCCACGTCATCGATACCGAGAAATGCGTGAAGTGCGGCGTCTGCATCGAGAAGTGCCGTTTCGGCGCCATTGTGAAGAGATAAGGGAGGAAACTGCGAAATGAAAATGGTAAACCTGAAGATCAACGGCCTCCCGGTCACCGTCCCTGAGGGCACCACCATCCTGGAGGCGGCCAGAAAACTGGCCATCGATATCCCCACCCTCTGCTACCTCAAGGACATCAACGAAATCGGCGCCTGCCGCATCTGTGTGGTGGAGGTCAAGGGGATGCGGAACCTGGTGGCCTCCTGTGTCTACCCGGTGGCCGAAGGGATGGAGGTTCTCACCAACTCCAAGCGGGTGTTCGCTTCCCGGAAGATCGACCTGGAGCTGATCCTCTCCACCCATAAGAAGAACTGCCTCTCCTGCGTGCGCAGCGGCAACTGCGAGCTTCAGAAGCTCTGCAAGGACTTCCGGGTCTACGACGAAAACGTCTACGCCGGGGAGAACCCCCAGTACGACTTTGACGACTCCGCCAAGCACATGTTCCGGGACAACAACAAGTGCGTCCTCTGCCGCCGGTGCGTGGCGGCCTGCCAGAAGTGGCAGGCGGTGGGCGCCATCGGCCCCAACGACCGGGGCTTCAACACCCACATCGGCTGCGCCTTTGAACAGAACCTGGGCGACGTGGCCTGCGTCTCCTGCGGCCAGTGCGTGGTGGTCTGCCCCACCGGCGCCATCGGCGAGAAGGACAACACCAAGGACGTCTGGCGGGCCATCAACGACCCCCACAAATATGTGGTGGTCCAGACGGCTCCCTCCATCCGGGTCACCCTGGGAGAGGCCTTTGAGATGCCCATCGGCACCAACGTCAAGGGCAAGATGGTGGCCGCCCTGCGGCGGCTGGGCTTCGACGGGGTCTTTGACACCGACCTTGCCGCCGACATGACCATCGTGGAGGAGGCCAACGAGCTGGTGGAGCGGATCAAGAAGGGGGGCACCCTTCCCATGATAACCTCCTGCTCCCCCGGCTGGGTCAACTACTGCGAACACTTCTACCCCGAGTTTGTAGATAACCTCTCCAGCTGCAAATCCCCCCAGCAGATGTTCGGCGCCCTTACCAAGACCTGGTACGCCAAGAAGATGGGGCTGGACCCCAAGGACATCTTTGTGGTGGGGATCATGCCCTGCACCGCCAAGAAGTTCGAGGTGGCCCGGGAGGACGAGGCCGCCGCGGGGGTTCCCGACGTGGACGTGGCCCTTACCACCCGTGAGCTGGCCCGGATGATCGACCGCGCCGGCATCAACTTCAAGGAGCTCCCCGACGAGGAGTTCGACGCCCCCATGGGGGTCTCCACCGGCGCAGGCGCCATCTTCGGCGCCACCGGCGGCGTTATGGAAGCCGCCCTGCGCACCGCCTCTGAGTGGCTCACCGGCGCCGATGCCGCTCCCCTGGAGTTCCAGGAGGTCCGGGGCGTGGAGGGCATCAAGGA
>JAHZBJ010000076.1:0-686 GCA_019423445.1 Oscillospiraceae bacterium | reverse complement strand
CCAGCTACCAGCTGGGGGACCTGACCCTCAACGTGGCGGTGGTTTCCGGCCTTGCCAACGCCAAGAAGCTGCTGGACAGCATCAAGCGCGGAGAAAAGACCTACCACTTCATCGAGATCATGGGCTGCCCCGGCGGCTGCGTCAACGGCGGCGGACAGCCTGTCCAGCCCGCCCGGGTCCGCAACTGGGTGGACCTGAAGAGCCTTCGGGCCGCCGCCCTCTATGAGGAGGACAAAAACCTCCCCCTGCGCAAGTCCCACGAGAACCCAGTGCTCCAGGAAATCTACAAGAGCTTCCTCCAGACCCCGGGTAGCCACGTGGCTCATCAGGTGCTCCACACCTCCTACCGCAAGCGCGGCCGTTTCACCAGTCTGTAAACAAAAAAACACCCCCATTCGGGGGTGTTTTTTTGTCCGTAAGAATACGGGCGCAGAAGGGCCGGCTTCTGCCCCGCTCTCTGGCGGCCTGGGGGCCGCTGCCGGGTCCGTAAGAAAAGGGACGCAGTGTCGAAAGTGGCTGTCTCGCTCCCTGAACAAACAGCCTGGGCTGGGCGCTGGATACACCTGCAAAACCGCCTTCTGAATCCCAAGTGATATGCTCAGGGAGCGGCCGGGCAGGGGCCCGGTTCCTCGCAATTTGCTTCAGGCTTTGCCCTCCGCAAATTGTCCTGCCCACCAAACCGCCTT
>JAHZBJ010000075.1:6311-9853 GCA_019423445.1 Oscillospiraceae bacterium | reverse complement strand
ATGAAGAAGGCCGATCCGGTCATTCTGGAACCCATCATGAAGGTTGCGGTTATTGTTCCCGACGAGTACATGGGCGACGTCATCGGCGACCTGAACTCCCGTCGTGGACAGATCCAGGGCATGGAGGCTCGCTCCGGGACCCAGCAGATCAACGCATTTGTTCCCCTTTCCGAGATGTTCGGCTACGCCACCGACATGCGGTCCAAGACCCAGGGACGCGGCCAGTATACCATGGAGCCCAGCCATTATATCGAGGTTCCCAAGAGCATCGCGGAGAAGATTATGGCCACCAGAGGCAAGGCGGAATAACCGCGTAACTTTTCCTTGCATTTTACAGTGGAACTTGGTAAAATACCATTGAAACACGGCCAGACTGAACGTAAAACATCCTATATGAAAAGGGAGGAAAAGAACCATGGCTAAAGCGAAATTTGAAAGAACCAAACCCCATGTAAACATCGGCACCATCGGCCACGTGGACCACGGCAAGACCACCCTGACCGCCGCCATCACCAAGGTGCTGGCTCTGCAGGGCAAGGCCCAGTACGAGGCCTATGACATGATCGATAAGGCTCCCGAGGAGAGAGAGCGCGGCATCACCATCAACACCGCTCACGTGGAGTATGAGACCGAGAAGCGTCACTATGCCCATGTTGACTGCCCCGGGCATGCCGACTATGTTAAGAACATGATCACCGGTGCTGCCCAGATGGACGGCGCTATCCTGGTGGTTTCCGCTGCTGACGGCCCCATGCCTCAGACCCGTGAGCACATCCTGCTGGCCCGTCAGGTGGGCGTGCCCTACATCGTGGTGTTCATGAACAAGTGCGACCAGGTGGACGATCCCGAGCTGCTGGAGCTGGTTGAGATGGAGATCCGTGATCTGCTGTCCAGCTATGACTTCCCCGGCGACGAGACCCCCATCATCAAGGGTTCCGCTCTGCAGGTTCTGGAGAGCAGCAGCCAGGATCCCAACGCTCCTGAGTATGCCTGCATCCATGAGCTGATGGATGCGGTGGATGCTTACATCCCCACCCCCGAGCGTAAGGCTGACCTGCCCTTCCTGATGCCTGTTGAGGACGTCTTCACCATCACCGGCCGTGGCACCGTGGCCACCGGCAGAGTGGAGCGCGGCCAGGTCAAGACTGGCGATGAAGTCGAGATCATCGGCCTCACTGAGGAGCGGAAGAAGACCGTTGTCACCGGTGTTGAGATGTTCCGTAAGACCCTGGACTACGCTGAGGCCGGCGATAACATCGGCGCTCTGCTCCGCGGCGTTCAGAGAAACGAGATCGAGAGAGGCCAGGTTCTCTGCAAACCCGGCACCATCCATCCCCACACCAAGTTCCGTGCTCAGGTCTACGTTCTGAAGCAGTCTGAGGGCGGCCGTCACACCCCCTTCTTCAACAACTATCGTCCTCAGTTCTATTTCCGTACCACCGACGTTACCGGCGTCATCACCCTGCCCGAGGGCACCGAGATGTGCATGCCTGGCGATAACGTCGAGATGGACGTTGAGCTGATCACCCCCATCGCCATCGAGGAAGGCCTCCGTCTGGCTATCCGTGAGGGCGGCCGTACCGTTGGTTCCGGCGTTGTTATCAAGATCAACTCCTGAGTCTACGGCTGAGAAACGCGCAGAAAGGGCGCCGCATATGCGGCGCCCTTTTTCGTTCTGAAAACACAAAGAATGAAATATTGGGAGAAAATATCCGTCTTTACAGGTGAAAGGAGGCGATAGGGGTGCTGGAAGATGAGGAGATCGTCCGGCTCTATTGGGCGCGGGACCAGCTGGCAGTTGTGGAGACCCAGCGGAAGTATACGCCCTTATGCGGAAGTATCGCCATGAATATTCTCCAAAACCGGGAGGACAGCGAGGAGTGCCTCAACGACACCTGGTACCGGGCCTGGAATACCATGCCTCCCAAACGCCCGGGATCCCTGGCCGCTTACCTGGGGCGGATCGTCCGGAACCTGGCCCTGGACCTCTACCGGAAATACCATGCGGCGAAGCGCTATGCCGGTTTGGAGCTGCTCCTTTCGGAGCTGGAGGAATGTGTGCCTGTTCCGGGACAGGGAACCTTTTGCTCGGAGGAGGAGCTCTCCGGGATTATTGACGCCTGGCTCCGGGAACTTCCCTGGGAGGACCGCCAGCTTTTTCTGAGGCGGTACTGGAGAGGGGAAGGAGTCCAGGAGATGGCCCGGGCTGCTGGGGTGCGGGCGAATCAGATTTCCCTGCGCCTCTTCCGGCTCCGGGGAAAGCTGCGGCAACACCTGGAGAAGGAGGGGGTGAGCCTGTGAAGCCGGAGGAGAAGATCTACAGGGCCATAGGCGGGACTGGAGAGGACCTGGTGCGGGAAATTCTGGAGCCGCCTCGGAGAAGAAGGACCTGGCAAAGATGGGGCGCTTTGGCGGCAGCCCTGGCCCTGGTGGCAGGGGGAGGCCTTGCCCTTTTGCCCCGGTTTGGCGGGAGTTCCGCCGGGGGCGCCGGCCACCAGGAGGGCAGCACCTTCATGTCCTACGCTGGTCCCATCTTTCCACTTACTGTCCTGGAGGGCGGCGGGGAACTGACTGCCCAGCGGAAGCTTACCCTGGATTTTTCCGGCTACACCGGGGAAGAGCAGGGAGGGAAACCGGTGGGAGTTACCGACGTGACTCAGTTGGAGAGCACCGCCCCTGGGGAACGCACCATTACAGTGGCCTATCCATTTGTGGCAAGTCTCAGCCAGTTGGAGATTCCCACCCTCACCGTAAACGGAGAGGCGGTGAATACCGGACTCCAGGCTGGGGCAGTGGGAATGTCAACCGGAAGTTGGGAGGATTATCAGCATGCCCTGGCCTCGGGAGAGTATATGGAAGCAGCTTTCAGGGAACCTCCAGTTTTGAATCAGCCGGTGACAGTTTACCGGGTCTATGATGGAGGCATCCCGGAAGGAAACGAAGCTGTTGCCCCTCACGTGGCGGTGACCTTGCCAGATGTTCCCCAGGATACCAGGATCTACTCCTACGGCTTCAACAGCTTTTCCTTCGGAGATGAGGGCCTGTGGGAGTTCGGATACAGCATTCAGGAGGAGGGCTCCCTCCACAGGGAGGACCCCCGGCTCATCATTGTCCAGGGGGAGATCCCCGAAGGGTACACCCTCCGGGGTACTACCGACGGCAGTTTGGATACCGAGCTTTCCGGGGTGGAGGTGTGGGTAGAAACCCAGGAAACTACCCTGGAAGAGGCCCTGAGTTTCTGCCTGGAGGATTTTTATCTGAAACAGGCGGATTGGCTCATCCCCGACAAGGAGGAAGGCTTGGAACTGGCAACGCGTTCGGTGGCGGAAATGGTTTTGCCGGTGGCTTCGGAGGAAGGAACGCCGGAGCGGTACGACACCTTCTGTCTGGAGGACGTTTTCAGCAGGGTGGCTTCGATGAACCGGGTGTTTTGGGCCACTGCCCAGGTGACCCTCCCAGAGGAGGGAGCTGTGGAGGTGAAGGCGGAGTTTTCCAAAGACCCCAGCTTTGATTATACCTGTGCAAACACCCAAAATCGTGAT
>JAHZBJ010000075.1:2510-6301 GCA_019423445.1 Oscillospiraceae bacterium | reverse complement strand
GCTCTGGAATTTGAGTCTGTTACCCTCTGCCTGGAAAATACCAGCGGGATCTCCATTGTGCGGCAAAACTGCGGCCTTGATCTGGATGCAGGAATCCTGGAAGTGGAACTGGATCCTCAGGAACCCCGGTACTACCTGGAAATTCACCGGGCAGAATGACCCATCCCTAAAACTGCCCGCGCCTTTCTGGCGAGGGCAGTTTTGCAATTCCCTGTGGACCATTCGCCACAGGTTGATCTACCTCATACTGTCACTGAGCAGCGGCATTTTTTCCCTTCTTCCCTCATAAGGTGGAATGAAAGGGGGGCGGGGGATGGACCGAAAGGTTTTTCTGAAAAATACAGCGATCCTTACTGGGGCATCCTTGGCCCTCCGGGGGATCGGAATGGCGTTCCGGGTCTATCTCGCCGCCCAGATCGGCGCCCAGGGCATGGGACTTTATCAGCTGATTACCACGGTATACAACCTTGCCCTGACAGTGGCCACTGCTGGAATGGGGGTGGCGGCAACCCGCCTCATTACCGAGGAACTGGCCCTGAGCGGGGGCGAGAGGCTTCGGAGTTTGTGCGGGAAGCTGGCTGCTGCCGCATTGGTTATGGGGCTGCTTGCGGCGGCCATTCAGTTTCTGGGGGCGGACTTTGCCGCCCAGGTGTGGCTGGGTGATGAACGGGCGGTACCCGCCCTGAAGATCCTGGCTTTCAGCCTGCCGGTGGTGGCGGTGGGAAGTTGCCTGCAGGGGTATTTTATGGCCCGCCGGACGGTCACCCTGGCCACCGGGGCTCAGGTGGCGGAACAGCTGCTGCGCATCGCCCTGGTGATGGTTCTCCTTCCGGCGGCTCTGCAGAAGGGGCTGGGAGAAGCCTGCGGGGCGGTGGTGCTGGGAGGAACCGTGGCGGAACTGGTTTCCGGGGCGGTAATCTGGGCAGGATACCGCCGGGATCTGTCCCGGATGGAAGGAGGCCGCAGGCCGGCCCCAGCCAAAGGGGTGGCCCGGCGTCTCTGGTCCATCGCCGCGCCGGTGGCAGCCACCCGGTATGTGGGCAGCGGCCTGCGGACCCTGGAAAACGTCATGGTCCCGGGGTGTTTGGCGGTATTCACCGGCAGCAGAGCCGTAGCATTGGAGCAGTTCGGCGCTTTGAAGGGAATGGCCATGGCAGTGCTGTTTTTTCCATTCTCTTTTCTGGCCACCCTTTCCACCCTTCTGATGCCTGAGATCACCGAGGCATATGCCCGGGGGCGGCAGAGGGTTTTGGAAGGGCTCATTTCCCGGACCATCCTGATCACCCTGACGGTATCGGTGCTGATGGGCGGGATGTTTACCCTTTTTGCAGGACAGCTGGGGGAGCTGTTGTTCCATGATCCCCAGGTGGGCTTCTATATCCGGGTTCTGGGGCCGGTGATGCCCTTTATGTATCTGGAAAGCATGGTGGATGGTGTCCTCAAAGGACTGAACCAGCAGCTTTCCACTTTCCGCTACAGCGTATGGGATTCGGTAGTCCGTATTGCCCTCATCGCTTTTTTGGTTCCCCGGCAGGGAATGCAGGGCTTCCTTTTTGTGATGCTGGTGTCCAACCTGTTTACCGGATTCCTCAACCTTCACCGGCTGCTGGCGGTGACAGGGCTTTCCTTCCAGTGGGGCCAGTGGGTGATCAAGCCGGTGCTGGCGTTCCTCAGCGGCATGGCGGCCTATGAGGCGGTATACCGCCCCTTTGCTGCGGCCCGTGGTCTGGGGGCATCCCTTCTGGCGGATCTCATTCTGGGGGGCGCCCTGGTGGGAGTGGTTTACCTTTTGTTTTTGTTTCTCAGCGGCGGTTTGCCGGAGCTTCGCCGGCGGACACAATAAAGCGGCGCCCCTTCCGGGCAGGGGGGGCCGCCGCTTTTTCAAAGGCTATTTTCTTTCTTCCAGCGCCCAGAGGGAGAGGCAGGTCAGGCCGATGCCCAAAAGAGTCATCCCATTTTGAACCTCCAACTCCCCCAGTGTGGTCAGAACGGTCACTGCAACGCCCATAGCCACGGCTGTGCACCGTAAAACAAGGCTGATGGTTTCCCGGATGGTTGTCTTTCCAGGGGGATCCCGTCTCGTCGCTTGGAGAAGATCGTCTGTGGAGACGTGAAAAACCTCCGCCAGACGAGGAAAGGAGGCAATATCCGGAAAAGACAGCCCCCGTTCCCACTTGGAGACTGCTTTGTCGGTCACGCCCATCCGCTCCGCCAGTTCTAGCTGGGTCATGCCTTCTTCCTTGCGAAGCCGGGCAATCCTGGCGCCCAGAGTTTCTTCCTTCATTGCTATTCCGCCTTTCCTGACTTTCTTAACTATTATCCTATCATGCCCCTCCCCGGAAGGCAATCCACCGGCAGTTTACCTGGGGAAACCATAGGTTGAGGTGCAAAAAACGCCCCGGCGTCCGCTTCCCGCCGGGGTGTTTTTTGGCTGTTTGGTTGTGGCGGGGAAAGAGGGGCCGGGGGAGAATGCTTCGGAAGAAATCCTTTCAACCTCGGTATTTTACCGAGAGAAAGGGGCTCCGCTTTTCTACAAAACGCCACGGGAACGCCGCTGCCTCTCCGGCGTAGGCCACATTGATCCGGGGAGTGGACGCCGTTTCTTCATCGGCGATGGGTTCGCCGCGGCAGAGCCAAAGGCGGTCCCCCCATAGGGGCTCCCCGTAAAGCTCCCGGTGTATCTCCATAGCCTGGCAAAGCTTCCCCGGGCCGGACAACAGATCCCGCTCCCGAAAATGCTCCCCCAGTCCCCGGTTCCGGGCCATCCGGTCCAGGCCTTCCAGGGGCTGGGCGCTGCGGATCAACACAGCTTCGGCTTCCCCGGCAGGGCGGGTCACCACATTGAAACAGCAGTGCATCCCATAGATGAGGTAGATGTAGCTGAGGCCGCCCTCTTGATACATGACATTGGTGCGTCCGTTCCGGTTCCCCCGGCAGGAGTGGCAGGCTTTGTCAGAGGGACCGCAATAGGCCTCAGTTTCGGTGATGCGGCAGGCCAGGATCCCTTCTGGAGTTTGGCGGACCAGCAGGCGGCCCAGGAGGTCCCGGGCCACGGTAAGGGTGTCCCGGAGGTAAAACTCCCGGGGAAGTTTCTCCCAGGCTTTGGGGGTCATGAGATAAGCCCCTCGATGCCGTAGGTGCGGTTCACCGCCTTGGCCTTTTCGATGTTCTGCAGGTGCTCCTCATAGGTGCGGCCGTAGTAGTGGGTGTACTCCACGTCGGTAACAAAGAAGTAGTAGGTGCCGTCCAGGGTGTTCTTTTCTGGATGGAGAGCGGCGTCGATGGCGTCCAGGCCGGGGTTGGCGATGGCGCCTACCGGCAGGCCGGTTTTTCCGTAGGTGTCGTAGGCGTCCAGGACCTCCTGGGGCGGGTTGCCGTCGTAATAGGGGTTAATATAGTCCTCAATGTAGTTATTGGTGGTGCAGCTTTCCAGCTGGGGATAGGGGGAACCTTCCGCCAGGCGGTTGGTGAACACCGAGGAGACATTGTACATCTCCTCCACATTGGCCGCCTCCTTCTGGATGATGGAAGCCAAGGTCACCAGCTCCTCCAAGGAGTAGCCGGATGCTTCCAGCTCCTCCATCCTCTCCTGGGTGAGGACGTTATCCTGGAAAGCCTGGAGCATCCGCTGAATGATGGAATCTACCGCCTCGTCAGTGAAGAACTCGTAGGTGGCGGGGAAGAGGAACCCGTCCAGTTTCACCAGCTTCAGGGGGTCGTCGCTCACCTGGTCCAGGAAGTCCACGTCGAAGTCGTGGGTGTTCAGAGCTTCGATAAATTCATCCCTGGTG
>JAHZBJ010000075.1:0-2500 GCA_019423445.1 Oscillospiraceae bacterium | reverse complement strand
AGGGAAAGCCACGGTAACGGTTTCTTCCCACTGCTGGATCTGCTGAAGGGCTGCGATAATACCGTCATAGCCCTCCTGAGGGGAAAGCTGGAAGGTGCCGTACTGATAGGTGCCGTCGGCTTCGGCTACATACTTGGAATAGGCCCGGAACAGGAGGGAATTGCCGATGGCTCCGTTCTCCTGAAGAATGGCAGCGATATCAGCGGTGGAGGAACCCTGGGGAATCTCCACTGTTACCGATTCGGGACGGGAGCTGCCCTTCACCTCTCGGGAGAGGTAAAAGATTCCGGCTCCGGCAATAATGAGAATGGCCAGCAGCAGTCCCACCAGGACGCCGCACCCCGATTTCTGTTTCTTTTTTGGCCGCTGAGGCCGGTGGGCTTCATATTGCGCCATTGATTTTCTCCCCTTATCTTCTGATCTTTTCCGCCTTTCAGACGGGGACCTGATGCTATTTTGTGCGAAAAGGCCCTTCTCATGAAACGAGGAGGGGCTCTTCTTTTTTTCGACAAAATTCATTCCTTATTGTACCCTCCCAGGGCGGAAAATGCAACCACCCCGGGAGAAGTCCCTGCCGGCGCAGCCAGAAAGAAAGCAGGAGCGGGGGCCGTTTCCGGCGCCCCGCTCCTGCGGTGGTGTTCCGATATCTCATAAAAAGGCACATAGCCTATGCTGGTCAGTTTGTTCCCTTCTCCTTCTGGATCCGGTATCCGGCGGTGCCCACCATCAGGGCTCCGATTCCGGCTTTGACCAAACCGTTTTCCAGGGTAAGTCTTCCCAGCGCCAAAACCGATTCCTCAGTGTTGGTTCCGGCGTAGTGCTGAAAGGCCTTCTGCCAAGTGGTGAAAAGCTGATAGAAATCAACGGCGCTCCAAGCCAGAACCAGCAGCCCCGCAATAAGGAGCGCCGCAGTGATTTTTTTCATCCCCAATTCCTTCACTGCACCTTTCTGGGCCGGTTTAGAATCCCACCAGGATACCGGTTTCCTCGGCGTAGTAGGAGGTGAGTCCCCGGGTCTCCATAACCGATACCTGGATGCCGGGGAACCGCTCTTCCAAGAGCTGGGTCAGGTACCGCACTCCCGGGAGATTGTTGCAGTGGGAGATTACAACCGGTTTACCGGCCAGGTCCGGCTTTTGCCGGGTCATCTCGTCCACCAGAGTGTCCAGGGCTCGGCTCTGGCCCCGGACCTTATGGAGCACCTGGATCTTGCCTTCTCGGGCCTCTGCCACGATGCGGATCCCAAGGCTGCTGGCCACAAACCCAACCAACTTGTTCATCCGGCCATTGCGTACCAGGTTGTCAAAGGCGGAGAGGGTGAACAGGAGCCGGAGGGAGCGGTTATAAGCCACCGCTTCCCGGGCCACTTCCTGGAAAGAGAGCCCCTGGGCGATGAGATCCCGGATCTTCCAGATCAGCAGAGCCATATGCCCGCCGGTGGAACGGGTATCAATGACCAGGATCTTCTTTTCCGGGTGGCGTTCCAGAACCATCCGGCGGGCCACCACCGCACTGTTAAAGGTGCCGCTGAGGCAGCTGGTCATGGCTACGGCGATGGTGCAGTCTGCCTCCTCAAATACCCGAGCCCATTCCTGGGGACTGGGGCAGGCGGAGGAGGTGGGGCCACTGGCGGCTTTTAGGGTAGCCTTCATCTCATCCAGGTCCAGGCTTTGGTCGTCTACAAACTCCCGGGCTCCCACCCGGATCTTCAGAGGAACAATGGAAAAGGAGAGACCGGGCAGGGGAGGCAGCCCCTCCCGAAGGTCGCAGGAGCTGTCAGCGGCGATTTTCCAGGTCATGGCAAGCACCTCTTTATCAAATTTGACAATGCGGTTTTCGAAACTATGTCTTGGAATAGGATACACCTATTTCCCTTCCGGGTCAAGGGATATAGAGGGGGAAGAGGGAAAACATCGGGGAAAAGGGTTGACAGCCGGACAGAAGCGTGATATTGTATATATACGATATATACAGTGAAGGGGGCGACAGGTTGGAGATCATCCTTGTGAACAGCAGCAGCCAGCCCTTTTATGAGCAGATCGTCTGCCAGGTGAAGAAGCTGATACAAACCGGTCAATTGAAAGAAGGGGATACCCTTCCTTCCATGCGCCAGTTGGCCAAAGAGCTTCGGGTCAGCGTCATCACCACCAAGCGGGCATATGAGGAGTTGGAGCAGGCGGGATACCTGGTGACCGTTACAGGTAAAGGCAGCTTTGCTGCCTGTCCTGCCAAAGAAGAAATACGCCGGGAACAGGAAGCCCAGGTGGAAGAACACCTGAAAGCTGCGGTTGCCGCCGCACGGGCAGCACCGATTCCCTTGGAGGAACTGCAGCAGCGATTGGCGCGGTACTACGAGGAGGAAAACTAAATGGAATACAATAAAGATTATATACTTTACGTAGAAAATCTTTCCAAAAAATATCCTGGTTTCCAGTTGAATGTCAGCTTTGCCCTTCCCAAAGGGTGCATCATGGGACTGGTGGGAACCAACGGCGCCGGC